>JAGLWO010000245.1 GCA_023133395.1 Candidatus Cloacimonadota bacterium
TTTATATTGTTGAAAGTTTTATCCCAAGACCTCTACCTTTTATGAAATTTGGACTATCAAATATAGTAATATTGATTTTATTAATTTCATGGAATTTCAAATCTGCCTTAATAGTGGCTGTTGCCAGGACTTTTATTGGGGGATTCTTCTCTGGAACTTTCCTGAGTCCAACCACATTACTTTCTTTTAGTGGAAGTATTGTTTCATTAATTATTATGTTTCTTTTTCTGAAAGTTAATATTAATTTTAGTGTTATCGGTATAAGCATAATAGGAGCTGTTACTCATAATATCAGTCAACTTACTGTTGTGCGTTTTGTTCTTATCAAAGAAAATACAATATTTTATTTGACGCCACTACTGATTTTAATGGGAATAGTTACTGGTTTTATTACCGGGTATATTGCTAAATTATTTTTAGATAGATTCAAAGGAATATATGAGGAAAAAAGTAATTAAACTTGTTATTGTATTTTTAACAATTTCAATATTCTTTGTTGGTGTAGGTTTCGGATTATTCCACTTTTACAGCAGGGAATTACCACCTCTTTCGGAATTGCAGAGCTATGAAATGAAGGTTGGTTCCGAAGTTTATGATCGACATGATAACCTGATACATATATTTTTTATTGAGAAAAGACAGCTAACCAAATTGAAGGATTTACCGGAATATCTAACTAAAGGAGTTATAGCTGTTGAAGATAAGAACTTCTATAAACACTGGGGTATGGATTTTATTAGTCTTTTCCGAGCCTTACTGATAGATATTAAGAAACGTAGTTTTTCCCAGGGAGCAAGTACAATAACCCAGCAACTTGCCAGGAATATGTTTCTTTCATTGGATAAACAAATTCCTCGAAAGATAAAAGAATTACTATTGGCTGTAAGAATCGAAAAACATTTTTCGAAAGATGAAATCCTGGAAATGTATCTGAACAAATCGCCATTCGGTCCCGGATTGTATGGCATTGAAGTTGCCTCTGCAAAATATTTTAATAAGAAAGCAAAAGACCTCACAATTCCGGAAGCTGCTTTGATCATTGGTATG
>JAGLWO010000246.1 GCA_023133395.1 Candidatus Cloacimonadota bacterium
AAGCTCGCAGAATGATAAAACAAAATGCGGTCAGTGTAGATGGCGAAAAAGCAAAAGACATTTTTCAGGAAATATCTGAAGAATGTGTTATAAAAGTAGGAAAAAGACGTTTTCTGAAAGTTACAAAATAACGAGAAATATATGAATTTTATTATACAGTTAATTATCCAATTACCAATACTTTTAATATCTCTTACAATTCATGAATTTAGTCATGGATTTGTAGCTTACATGCTGGGAGACGATACTGCGAAGAAAGCAGGAAGACTAACCCTTAATCCAATTTCTCATATCGATCCGATCGGTCTTATAATGCTGTTTATTGCACGTATTGGTTGGGCAAAGCCTGTTCCTATTAATCCTTACAATTTCCAAAATTACAAAAGAGATACAGCACTTACTGCTGCTGCCGGACCTGCCGCGAATTTTTTAATGGCAATATTTCTTTCGCTGATTTTTAATTTCACAAATGGAAAAGAGATAATACTATATGGGTCGAGCTTTTCCCAGTTTTTTATGTCTATGCTGCTTTTTGCGATTTTAATAAACTTGGCACTTGGTATTTTCAATTTAATCCCGATACCACCCATGGATGGGTCAAAAATTCTAGGTGGTTTTTTATCTGATGAAGCATACCATAGATATACTGCAAAAGAACGCCAAGGAGCACAGATCCTGATGATAATTCTGGCTATTTCTTTTATATTCAGATTGAATATTATCGGAGCTGTTATTATGCCCCCAATCAACTTTTTCCTGAAGCTTTTAACAGGTATAACTTTATAAAAATATTGGAGGTTTCTATGAATTTAGAAAGAATGAAAAAATTAATTTTAGAAAAAGACATAAAAACAATAGACCTGAAATATTCAGACCTGATAGGAAATTGGTATCACATTACATTCCCGGTAAAAAGATTGGAATATGTAATAAAACATGGAATACCTTTTGACGGTTCCAGTATTCCGGGCATGAAGTCTGTTGAAGCTGGAGATATGATTCTAATACCTGATCTTTCGACTGCGATTATAGATCCTTTCACAGCTCATCCAACATTAAGAATGCTTTCCTATATTTGCGACGCTGATACCAGAACCGGTGTAAAAAAAGACCCTCGCAGTGTTGCAAAAAGAGTACAGGAATACTTGGAAAAAACCGGAATTGCTGATAAGTCCTACTGGATCACAGAATTTGAATTTTATCTTTTCAATGAAGCGATAATAAATAATGAAAAATTCAGCGCAGGATATAAATTCACTTCTGCTGAAAATAAAGAAGATCTTCCCGGCGGATACCAGGATATTGATGGTACTGCTGTTGCAAATAGAAAGGGTTACCACATAGATATTCCATTTGATAAATATTCAGATATTCGTGAGGAGATGGCTCAATTAATCGAGGATATTGGTTGTCCTATTCGTTATCATCACCATGAAGTTGGTCTTTCAGGACAGCAGGAAATAGAGACAGATATGCTCGAATTCGGTAAAATAACTGATAACATGATGTACATAAAAGACATTATTCACAACTGTGCTTTGAAGAATGAACTAACTGCCACATTTATGCCTAAACCAATTTATGATGAACCCGGAAATGGAATGCACTTTCATATTCAACTTCAGAAGAAAGGTGAAAACATCTTCTTTAAAAAAGGTAATTACGCAGATCTCTCAGAAGAAGCACTTTATTTTATAGGTGGAATTCTGAAACACGGTTGTTCATTAACTGCTTTCACGAATCCGAGTACGAACTCGTTCAAAAGATTACTCCCCGGGTTTGAAGCTCCGGTTAAATTATTCTTCGGGCTAGCAAACCGCAGTGCTGCAATTCGTATCCCAAAATATACAACCAGTAAAGAAGCGAAAAGAATTGAATTCCGAACCAGCGACGGTACTTGCAACTACTACCTGGCAATGAGTGCTCTTCTCATGGCAGGATTGGATGGAATAAAAAATAAGATTATGCCAACTCCTGAGAATGGTTACGGTCCATTTGATGAGAATGTATTTAAATGGTCAGAAGAAAAGCAGGCCAAACTACACTCCATTCCAACCAGCCTGGAAGAAGCCCTGGAAGCGCTGAAAGAAGATCATGAATACCTCCTTGCTGGAGAGGTATTCAACAAGGAACTTATAGAAAGCTGGATAATAGAGAAAATGAAAGAAGTAATTGCTGTCAGAAACCGCCCGCATCCATTTGAGATGAATTTGTATTATAGTTTGTAATACTCAAAATAACGAAGCTGAAAAAATATATGAGTCTTAAAAAATTACCTAGACCGGTAAAATCTTTTCTATTGCCAGTTATTCAAATATTTGCGAAGACCCACCTGAAGAACTATGCAGAATTAAATTTCTGGTATGAAAAGTGGGAACAGGAAAACCATAAACTTTCAAATGCTCATTATGAAAAGATATTCTTGGCTATGGCAGGAGAAAAAGACACATCTTTTTTGGATGGAAAAATAATTGCTGATTTTGGTTGCGGTCCTCGGGGAAGTTTATGTTGGGCAAAATCAGCTTCAAAGAGAATTGGGATAGATGTCCTTGCGGATAAATATGAAAAGTTTGAAATTTCCAAGCACAATATCGAATACATTAAAAATACAGAAAAATTAATTCCATTACCATCTGATTATGTAGATATACTTTTCACTTTAAATGCGATAGACCATGTTTCAAATTTTGATATCACCTGCAAGGAAATCGTCAGGATAATTAAACTAGGTGGGGAATTAATAGGATCGTTTAATTTGAATGAACCAAAATCTGCAAGTGAACCTCAAACTTTAACTGAAAAAATAACACAAGAAGAATTACTTCAATATTTCGATATTATTCTATATCGCATAAAGCCACAAGGTCCAAACGGAGATTATTACCATTATTTCTTTGATGACTCGAATCCCGTACTTCTCCCCGGAGACCCGAAATACCTATGGGTGAGAGCGAAAAAGAAGTAAGCAAGAATAAGGTTTCTCGATAAATCGTTATTAAAACTTAAATAGCATTATCGATTTCATCAAATCCAGGTCGGATAAATTCACGTGCTTTCGGGAGTTTTTTTTCTACAATATTACACAGGTGTTTGAGATAAGTAATAATTTTTAAAAGCTCTTTAATCCTGTCCGGGAAAAATTCCAGCATTTTTGTCCATGCACTAATTGAGCGGTCTATTCCTATTAATGCTACTTTTGCAGAACCGTCTGAATCATTAGGAAAATCTTCAGAAAAATCGGTCTCTTCGCCATCAAGTGCTCTTTGAAGCTTAACATATATCTGCATTTGATACCACCTGATAATCTGGGTAATATCATCAAATTTTACAACAGCTTCCTTTGAATGAGTTAGCTTTTGATAAACATCCGAATCTTCATAAACGTATTTGAAGGAATCAAACCAGTCATCAACGAGTTTTATGTATTTATATGCCATTTCTGACGTAAGATGAAAAACATTTTCCGCTCTTTTCTCACTATTATCGGTTTCAATAGAATCTAGATCGATGCCCATTTCCTCAGCCTTATCTTTGAGCATATCTATTGTATCTTTCATTAAGTTTGCAAATCCTTCCCAGAATTCAGCACTGGAAATATCATGTTTTTCCAGATCACTGTAGTTTTCCTTTCCGATTGTATAATTCAGACAACGTGAAGTGAATTGGCAGCGTTCACACCATCGGTCGCAATAGTTAAAGATCCCTGAAATATATTTGGGATTTTGCGCTTTTTTTATCAATTCTTCTTTATTCATAATAATTATCCGAATTTGTTTATGATACAGAAAATAAAATTGGAAGAATCCTGTCAAAAAGAAATCGACGTTACAATAATTAACATTTTCATTGACGGAACATAACTACTCAAACATTTAAAATCCATGAGTAAAAACCCAAAATTGAATATCTCCATTGATGTGGGCGGAACCAATACCCGTCTGCAATTTGAAACCATCCAAAATGGGCAACAAGTAGAATCCTCCGAAATATTCAAGGTAGAGATAAATTCAAAACAGAATCTACAGGAATTTATCCGGGGTTCAATTAATAAGCAAAAAAGAATCCCGAATAGATGCACTATCGGTTTTGCAGGGATAGTTCTGAATAAGAATGAAGTAAATCTGACAAGGTGGCTGGATAGAACAAAAATAACTCTGCAGGACCTGTATGATTGCGGACTTCCCGAAAATAAAACTCTGATGCTGAATGATATGGAACTTGCCGGTTATGGTTTTCTGGATTTAAAAGAAAGCGAATGTGAATTTACAAAATTGTACGAACCACCCGTAAAAACTCAAACGGAATCGGATCATTCAAGGTCGGTTTTGCTTGCTCCCGGAACAGGTTTCGGAACCACAGGCGTAATAACGGGAAAAACGAGATCCGGTGAAAAATATTATAAAGTTATTCCTTCGGAAGTTCAGCATATCACGGTTTCTGCTCTGGATGAAAAGCATGAGAAACTTATAAAATGGATGAAGAACAAAATGAAACTTTCCAATCTGCCAAGCTGGGAAGATTTCGTCTCCGGAAGCGGGCTGGAATTAACATATCAGGGATTGATAGAATTGTTTTATCCAAACATGAAACCGGAAGAATTATCTGCGGAACAGATTGCAGAAAAAGCATTAAAAGATGAAATCTGCAGGGAAGCACTCGATATTTTTTACAGGTGTGCGGGAAAACTAACGCATGCAATAGCTCTGTTTTTCCGACCCTTCAATGGAATTTATCTGTGTGGTTCTACTACTACCAAAAATGCTGAATTCATCAAACATGGCGGTTTTCTGGAAGAACTTCAAAAAAGTACGGATAGAGAGAACATCCTTAAACTGCT
The DNA here is from genome assembly GCA_023133395.1 of Candidatus Cloacimonadota bacterium. Taxonomy (GTDB): domain Bacteria; phylum Cloacimonadota; class Cloacimonadia; order Cloacimonadales; family TCS61; genus JACNIV01. Next base: position 4,838 of record JAGLWO010000246.1, read on the forward strand.
TCCTGTTTATATTATCGAAGACGAAGATATAAACATCAAAGGTGGCTTGTGGGCTTGCAGGAATATTTTTTAAATTAAATTTGACAAATAGTCAACAATAAATAAATTAACACACGGATTCTAACAAAAAAATTGACAAATTGGCAATAATAGAATCCAGAAGGAGGTAATTGTGGGTAATACAATTGGTAAAAATATTCAATATTATCGTGAGTTAGCAAAATTCAAAAAAACTGAATTAGCAAGACTAATACCTTGCGATGTTTCTTTAATAACTCGATACGAAAAAGGTGAAAGACAACCAACTTTAAAAATTTTATTAAAGGTATCGGAAATTTTTGGACTATCTTTGGATAAACTTGTTAATGAAGATCAAGTGGCTTTTCAACTTGCTACTCGGGGATTAGGAAAAGAAACAAAAGAAGAAGCTCAGGAAATTGTATTTTTAAAACAGATTGCAGAAGATTATCTTAAACTACTTAAAAACATTTCAATAGACACAAAATATAGGGGATTAAGATATACTAACTACGATGTTGGGCAGTTAAAAAACATTAGACAAAACTTAGAATTACCAGATTTAATAAATCACGAAAATTTTAAAACTGCACTTCGAACTAAATGGAATATTCAAATCATTGAAATACCGCTAAAAATTAGAAAAATTTCCGGTATTACTTTTAATTTTAAGAACCATTTCATTGTTTTCATCAATAAAGGACATACTGAAGAAAGGAGACTATTTTCTCTTACACACGAAGTTTGTCATATTGTTTATCATCTGGAACAAAATTCATACCTTATATCAAGATTATCTTCACGTCATGAAATTGAAAAAGAAGCAAATAAATTCGCTGAAGAATTTTTAATTCCGTCAGAAGAACTATCTGAGAACTTCAGAATGGAAAAGCTCCATAATTTAAAACAAGAATATATTTCTGAATTAGCTAGAAAATTCAATGTTTCGTCTGAATGCATGTTTAGAGATTTGAATCGAAAGGGACTGGTACAATACCATTGGAAATCTTATAGACCGATCACTGACTATGATAAGAACTATGCACTCAAATGGGATTGGAAAGACCTTCCATATTTATACGTTTTTGGTGTTTTTTACAATTGGAAATTGGGAAAAATAACTCTAGCACGTTCTGCAAGATACTTATATTCAGACATTCGGATTGTTTCAAATCTTTTTAAAGAATTTGATAATCAAATAGAAAAAGTCTCCTGATGAGTAAAATTTTAATCTTGGATGCTGTATCTCTAATCAATATTCTTGAAAGATGTGAATCAAAAAACTTAATTGATTATTTCAAAGAAATTAATATTGAATTTCATGTGGTTAAAGAAGTTATTAATGAGTTTAACAAAAAACCAAAAGAAATAGGCAAGACAAGATTGCAGGAAAGTATTGATACAAGCATAATAGAAATAATCGAATTTGATCAAGAAAACATAGATTTATCCGTATTGATTAAATTAAATGGATTAGATGAGGGTGAACTTGTGTCTGCTTTGTACCATATGGAAAATCGAGAATATAAACTTGTGTCGGATGATAATGCAGCACACAAGATTCTACTAGAAAATTTTGAAATAACCTGTTTGTGGACAACTAATCTATTACAAATACTTATTGATAATGAAGTAATCGATGTTGATGAAGTTAAAACTATATATCAGGAAATGAAAAAAAATGGTTTTTGGGGAGTAAAACGTCCTGTGTTTAGAAAAAGGAAATAATTTGCATGCAATACGACAAAATCAAAGATAAATTTGCCAAGCTGATAGATAAATTCCCGATCTTCAGGAAATTGTTTTACACATCTATAGATATGCTGTTATTGCGTCAATGGTATGTGAAAAGAGAGATAAAAAAATATTTTCCGAAAGATAAACTGATCCGATTTTACGATGCCGGTGCCGGCTTCGGTCAATATTCATATTTTATTCTTAAGTATTTTAAGAATACCAAAGTGCACGCAGTTGATTTAAAAGCAGATTACATGAACTCTTTTGCCCGATATGCAGTCAAACACAACTTGCAGGATTTCACTGCACAACAGGCAGATTTAACCGCTTATGTTCCAAAAGATAAGGTCAACCTGATACTTGCTATCGACATCCTGGAACACATTGAAAATGATGAGCAGGTTTTACGGAATTTCCGCGAGGTTCTGACCGAAGGCGGCAAGTTGATAATTTCCTCACCCAGCACTTTTGATGAATCTGCAAAATTCACGGCAGAACATGTACGCCCCGGTTACAGTAAAGAGGAGATAATCTCTAAACTTGAAAAAGCAGGTTTTAAAATAGTTTCATTTAAATATTCTTACGGAAAGTGGGGACACCTTGCCTGGCTGCTGTCTGTGAAATATCCGATGAGTATGCTAGGAATAAGTAAACTGTTTTTCCTGTTAATGCCTTTTTACTATCTACTGTTCTACCCACTTTCGGTACTGTTAATGCTGCTGGATGTGAACATGAAGAACAAAACAGGAACAGGTGTTGTCGTGGTAGCGGAAAGAAAATTTAGTAATTCGGAAGCACAAGATAATTCAATAAATTAAAAAGGGGAAAATTATGCATAACTACATCAGACCATTAGTTGAATTATTCAGGCAGAACGCCAATGCAGAAAATGCTGCACCAATGGCAAAATATATGAAAAACCTGTTCCCATATCTGGGAATAAAAACACCGCAAAGAAGAGAACTTCTCAAACAATTTTTCAAGGAATACGGAGTTCCCGAAATTTCCTATATAAAGCAAATTATCTTGGATTTGTGGGAACTTCCAGAAAGAGAATTTCAATATTGTGCTGTTGGAATACTACGAAAATTCAGTAAGAAACTCGATAAAGAGATGATAGATCTTTTTGAATATCTCATTGTTCATAAATCATGGTGGGATACTGTGGATGGTCTCGCTTGCTGGCTTGTAGGAAATCATTTTAAACGTTTCCCTGAATTTATAAGACCATACACAGAAAAATGGATGAAATCAGGTAATATGTGGCTGCAGAGAACTGTTATTTTGTTTCAACTCGATTATAAAGAAAAAACAGATGTGGAACTACTCTTCGAAAACATAAAAAAATGTACTGGCTCAAAAGAGTTTTTCATTCAAAAAGCAATTGGCTGGGCATTACGAGAATATTCAAAAACAGATGAAGCAATTGTGATTGATTTTGTGGAAAATAATAAACTTGCTTCACTCAGTAAAAGAGAATCCTTGAAAAGACTGAAGAAAAAGATATAAACCGATATTATTTTGGTTGCGGAATAAAAAAAGATAATAATGTTTTGGACTGGACTTCATCCAGAAGTCCAGCCTTACTTCGTTCTATTAAACTCCTGTATTATTTCATCAGCAGGCACTTCCTCACAGCCTCTGTTTTTCCATCTATATTCAATTTATAAAAATAAATACCCGAACTTATAGCTTGATCATTTTCGTTGGTGCCATCCCATACAACTTCTCTCGTTCCCAAACCCCCGTTTGGGAATGTTTCAAGCGTTTTTACTTTCTGTCCTTTGAGATTATAGATTTCAAGAGTCACAAACGGGGACGTTTGTGTTACAGAAAAAGTAATTGTTGTAGAGGGATTAAAGGGATTGGGGTAATTTTGATAAAGATGCGCATCGGTTGGAATAATTATGTTATCATTAAGTCCAGTCTGGTTATAATAAAATGCTCCCATATCTGCTATTGTGCCATCGGGATCGAGCGGAAAAGCTGGATCTCCTGCATCGATACAGGGAGAATCTGCAGTTAAATGATAATCACCTGTTCCAACGAATAACGGGTCTTCCGAGATGCTGTGTTCTCCAGGTGTAAGATTCATATAATTCGTTGTATTTCCCCATACGTCATTGTAATCGGCAATTGGGAAGGGACTTCCAGTAATTTGATCATATTGAAAACCAACACCGCTGTTGTTTACGATAATATTATTTATCACTGTTAAACTATCACTATTTGCCTGATGCAACATTCCACCAAAGTTATTATCTGCTATTGTGTTGTTTTCAATCTTTGCAGATGACCATTGGGAATAAATACCAGCACCAACAAAGAAATCTGTAGAATTATCATAGATCAGATTACGCCTGATAATAGAACTTTCGTAAATTGCACCAATACCGGAAACATTGTTGTGCCTTATGATATTATTAAAAATTTCACAATCTCCATTAAGCCGAATGGCGAATTTGTTTGTAGATGGTTCCGGCTGTCCGGCATATTCCACAATACAATGTTGCATAATAGAGAAGTCGGAAAGTTCAATGTTGTACCAGTCACCGGGATTGGGTGTAGATGCGTTGGATGTAAAAAGGATCGGGTCGGATTCGGTTCCGATTGCAGATAAAATCCCATAAGCAACGAATTGATAGAAACCATCAAATCTAACTTCTACGCCTGCTTCTATTACCAGTAAGGAATCACCAACAATCGAAATATTCCCCACAACGATATACGGGCTGTTGGCAAGTGTCCACGTTCCGGAGACTTCTCCCGAAACATTTGTTTGTGCAGACAATACTTGAGCTGATATTACAACTATTACAATAAGTAAAATCCATTTTGCTTGTTTTCTCATTTTTGCTCCTTATTATTATTATATTAGAAGAAATTCTTGTTTTACTTTTTCACCAGTTCCACGCATCTGTTCATTGTTGTTACTGCATATTTATCATACTGTATAATATTATTGATGCTTTTTTCCTACCTGCTATTTTAATAGAGCATAAAATTTAGGGTCAGAAGGTAAGATATGGCATAGGTTTTATGCTTATCTTCTTCATAATAGGTTGTACCTTGATGCTTTTCGTGACCATACACAATATTCAGTTTAACATTGATGCGTGATTTAAATTCATACCCACCTCCTATATTGAAACCAATACCACTTTTTAACCTATCATTAAAACTATCGGCTATTAATGCACCTCCTACTGTGCCTTCCATAAAAAAGGAAGGTGCCTGTTCATCGAAGAAATAGGTTAATCCAAACTCAGGAAGTATCGA
>JAGLWO010000247.1 GCA_023133395.1 Candidatus Cloacimonadota bacterium
TGAAAAACATGCATAAGTAACTGGTCCAATGGTAGTTGCTCCCATTGTTCCGGTGTCAAATGAGTACCAATTATCTGCGCTTACATCATTTCCATAAGCTGTTTCCTGACGTGAGAATGTTCCTGGTTCTTCATGTCTTATTCTGACCTGACTTAACGGAGCAATACCAGTTGAGTGTTCATTGAAAGTTACAGGTTCTTTTGTTTTCCCATAGAGCGACAATCCAAAAAATAAGAATACTACAACTGTAATTAGAATTAATTTTTTCATCAATTTCTCCTTAATAAATTTTTTATTAATAATTTTCAATTAAATTTTTAAATAACGATATTGAAAGTTCAAATGATTATATTATCGAAGATTATAGATTAATTTTTTTATTTTGATATTAACGCTTTTTTCTTTCATCTTTATACCTTAAATTTATTTATCTCCTCTAATTCCTTACAATTCACAACAATCATTAATTATTTTAATGATTTATTTTGTCAATTCCTTTTTCTTTAATTTATAGGGTTACTATTTGCTCTATATAAACTATTATCTTACGTTAAATTCTGAAATCTATACTATGTGTTTGGAAATAATACCCTCGTTATACTTCCCCTGCTGATTCAATCCGATAATTAACAAACTGAACCAGTAAATAAATCAGCTTGTAAATGATAAATAAAAAAGGGTATCCAGCTAATACTGAATGTCCTTGGTGCTTGTTACAAAAGAGACTTTCGTAACATAATATCCTTACTTGTTCAAAATAAAACTTCGGAAGTTTATAATGCTTGCATCGAAGCGAAACGCCCGTCCTCCGTAGCAGTGCAATTTATCCTTCGCAGTGCCTACTCCGCCATAGTAGCTACGGCTACGAAGGCTGGAAGAACCGCTACGGAGAACGGGCTGCGGAGGGTGTAAAAACTATTTCATCAAGATCATTTTTTCGTGCTGGTATACTTATCGCCAGTAAAAAAATGTTGCCCCGATTTCGTCATAAACTCCATCGGGGCTAAATGAAAACTATTTCATCAAGATCATTTTTTTCGTGCTGGTATATCTACCACCAGCTTTCCCCGATAAATCGGGATGCAAGCACATTTTGTAGAAATAAATACCACTGGCAACAAATTTTCCGGAATTATCCTTACCATTCCAGGTTACAACGTGGTTGTCGGCAGGAAGAACTGCATCAACCAGAGTTCTTACTTTTTCACCTTTCACATTGTATATTTCCAGTATAATGTGACCAGCTTCCTTAAGTGAGAAAGCAATATTTGTAACAGTATTGAATGGGTTCGGATAATTATTTTTAAGTTCTGTTGCAATAATAATGATATCATTAGTCTTTGAACCTGTGTATTCAAAGTTAATTTCTACAATTTCAGATTCACCTTCGTCATACATAGCCGAAACCCCAGCAATATAATCTTCACCATTTACCAGGTCAAAGAACTGCCACTGGGTTTCTGTAGTAAAGCCATCGAACACACCATCAAGATATACATTGTAACCAATAAGGTCACGAGAACTTACTATATGTGTATTCGGAACATGCATATAATTGGTGGCTCTTTCAATATGTCTATTATGATTAGTTTTTACTTCAGGAAAGAGTCTATCAACTGGTGGACCTACATATACATTATCGATTGAGATTGCGCTTCCGTCGTTATTAATATCAGCAACTGTTTCTCTGAATGCAATATATACATCAGTTCCTGCAGAAACAAAATCTGTTAAGTTGTATGAATAAAGTTCCCATTCTAAACTACTGCCAGTTGTAAATGAAATTTCATCTATTACAATATCGAATGCATCTGGATCATTCTGCACAGTTGTTGATATAAGGATTTCAATATAATCATCACAATAATCGAAATAATATATCATATAAAATGCCAGTTCATCAGCATCTTCAACTGTTATTTGGGGTGTGATCAACCACTGGTCGTTCATAGTAGCACCACCAGTAGTCCAGGTACAGAAAGCCTGCCGCAAGTCACCATTTGGGCAAGCAGTTGCTTCACCGCCCATCCAGCCAGGAATTGGAGTTGTTCCGACTTCAAGAGGTTCCCATCCGGTTCCACCATCAGGACTAAGTTTAAGCCACCCATCTGGTGGAAAAGTTCCCTCAAAGTCTTCGTAGAAACCAGTTATACTTACAGGGGGATACCAGGTAAAGAGAGCATAATTATCAATACATTCAACATTCAGGTTTACAGGTGAATTAAGAACTGGATTATAAACAAGTGTCAAATTTATACCAGATGTTGTGATACCTTCTTCAACAATAACACCTGTAACTGTATCCGAATCATAATCAGGAAGTGCAGCAGTTACATTGTATGT
>JAGLWO010000248.1 GCA_023133395.1 Candidatus Cloacimonadota bacterium
GTGTATACTTCCTTTGCTATTTCGGCTATAAGTGCAGTTTGATAACCGGAACCTGTTCCTATTTCAAGTACTCTGTCTGTAGGTTGAATATCAATAAGGTCCATCATTAAGGCAACAATATATGGCTGGGATATTGTCTGTCCCTGACCTATGCTTAAAGGGCAATCATTATAAGCTAAATGACTGAGTGTTAAAGGTACAAATTGGTGACGAGGTACTTTCAGAAAAACTTCAAGGATCCTTTTAGAACAAATCCCTCTTGCAGCTATCTGGCGTTTCACCATTCTTTTTCTTTGATCATCAAATCTCATTTTTACCTTTTTTTAGCCACTAAGTTCACGAAGAATTAAGAATATAAAAATCTATCAAAAACAACTCTTTGAAAATTAGTGTCTCTTAGCGTCCTTCGTGGCTGAATTCATTGACCCAGTTTTTTATTTTTTCAAAGGACTCTTTTTTACTGAAATCCGGAGAAATGGGAGTGATAGAAATATAATTCTGTGAAACTGCTTTAAAATCAGTATTTCCTTCTTTAGACCATAGAGGTTTCGCTCCTCCAATCCAGTATATTTTTCTTCCCCTGGGATCGGTTTGTTCTTTCACAAAATCCTGGTATTTGCGGTGACCAACCTGAGTTATTTTGATTCCTTTTACTTCAGAGATATCCACATTTGGAATATTTATATTGAAGACTTCATTCTTCGCAATTAATTTGTGAAGTCCATTATCAAGCATTTTATTCATAAAATATGCAGCTGTTTCGAATTTCTGATCTATATAGGAAGCAAGAGATAAAGATATAGCTTTAAATCCAAGGAACATAGCTTCCAAAGCTGCTGCAACCGTACCAGAATAAAGAATATCTTCACCCATATTCCGTCCGTTGTTGATTCCGGAAATAACCAGATCAACCGGCTTTTTTAGAACCACTTTCTCTGCCAGGATAATACAATCTGCAGGGCTACCTGTTACAGCAAACCTGTTTTCACTTCTATGTAAAATTCGAAGAGGTTGGTGAAGGGTTATCGAATGTGAAGATGCGCTTTGTTCCTTATCCGGTGCTACTATGATAATTTCATGTCCATTACTCTCAAGTTCCTGTGCCAGAATATTAATACCATTTGCATCGATTCCATCATCATTTGTTAAGAGAATTCTCATTTTTTCTCCAGCTGACCTAAGTCAATAAGGACGTTAAATCCTACTAATTTTTTTATATATATCTTTATACATTTTGATTTATTGAAATTCAGTGTTTTATTGTGTCAAGCAAATCATTTTTCAGAAATCGTTTGACATTAAAGATTAAATAAACCGAATAACTCTCAAGAAATGATACAAAACTGGAGCTATTATGTCTGAAAAAATTGTTTATGGAAACATTAATAGTGAAGAAGCAATAAGGCTTGAAGAAACATATGGAGC
>JAGLWO010000249.1 GCA_023133395.1 Candidatus Cloacimonadota bacterium
TTCGGAGCGTTTTTTATATAAGCAAGCTTAAACATATAAAATATTTGACACATAAAAGCAGATATCCTTTTTTCGGAGATGTAGATAAAGAAGTGTAGAATATTGAACTTTCTATACACTTCTGAACTTATGGAATATCTCGCACTTCTTTAAAGTGTTGATTCTTAACCATTTTTTAAAAGGAGTGCTTTATGAAGACTATCCCTTAAGGGAAAAAATACGAAAGAATCTCGATATTATGAGTATTTTTAATGCATATAAATAATCCTGCTCATAATTGAATTAAAATCAAAATAGTATATTATTAAATTCAGAAATCGTGCAATTTTGTAATACAGAACAGCAACACAAAGTGATATTTTATTCCATTCTGGTAAGGTGAAATAATTAGTTTATTATGTAAAATGGTACAAAATAAAGAGATATTCTAACTCGTTTCCAAAAATTAATAGAAGATTTTATGGAACGGATTGTGTATATTTAAAGAATGTAATCTATGATGTGAGAAGAGGCAAATGATGAAAAATACACTATTAATCCTTCTTTTCCTTACAATTTTGTTGTACTTATATCCCGGGGATTCCGAAATAGACATTCTAAAAAGCAGATTGAAAAGAATTAAGGAAAACACTGTAGAAAATAAAATAGAAAAAGCCAAAATCCTGATAAAATTATCTGAATTTCATCATTATATAGACCCGGATAAATCTATTGAATACGGTAAACAAGCTTTGAAATTGTCCAGAGAAACCGGGGATCTTAAGAAACAGGCTCTGGCGTTAGATAATATTGGATATGGTTATTTTTTTACCGGTAATTTTACAACCGCTAAGAAATATTTCAACAATTCCATGGAAATCGATAAAAAGATCGATGACAAAACTGGACTGTCATATTCCTTAAATGGTTTGAACCTGGTTCACAGGGAATTAGGTGAAATCGATAAGGCTTTTGAATATTGTAACCGATCGTTAGAAGCAGCTTCAGAGGTGGACTACAAAATGGGTGTGTACATAGCATACAACAGCCTCGCTGGTCTTTATCGTAGTATTTGTCAGTATGATAAAGCAATAGAGTATTATCAACTAAGTCTGGAAACAGGTAAAGATTTTATGAAGAAATCACATTTTGCTGGTACTCTCATGAATATTGCACATACATACACTATAATAGGTGATAATAATAAAGCTCTTGAATATGCATATCAAAGCCTGGAAATCATGAAAGAAACAGAAGATTCGCTCGGTGTTGCCATGATTTATGGAACAATTGGGTTAGCCTATCAGGACATAGGGGAAAATGAAAAAGCTTTAAAATATCTTCTTCAGGCATTGTCTCTTGTAAGAAAAACTGGAAGTAACAAACAAATGGCTGGGATCATATTCAATATTGGAAATAGTTATTTACGTCTGGGTTTGACTGATAAAGCTTTTGAAAATTATCTCCAATCAAAAGAAATATTTGAAGAAACAGGCAGTAAAGTAGGCATAGCACTGACCTACTCCACAATAGGTCAATTATATCAGACTTTAAACAAAAATAATGAAGCGTTAGAATATTATGAAAGATCATTAGATCTGTACAAAGAACTAAATAATAAGGAAAAAATCTCGGATATCCTCGGTAATCTTGCCGGATTATCTTCCGGACTTGGAGATTATGATAAGGCATTAGAATATCATCAAAGAGCATTAGTTCTTAGAAAAGAAATCGGAAGTGGAGGAATTGCATGGTCGCTGCTGGATATTGGGGACACATATTATTTTATGAATGAAATTGAAAAAACTCTTGATTATAGTTTACAAGCTAAAAGTATATTTGAGGAAATCAATAACAAAAGAGGATTGGCAAGGGCATTACATAATATTGCTGATTGTTATTTCCAATTAAATAATTTTGAAGATGCTGTAGGAAACCTATACAAAAGTATTGAAATTTCAAATGAAATAAAGAATAGAGAATTAATATTAAAAAGCTATGACATTTTATCCGATCATTATTCTTCGCAAGATGATCATAAGAATGCTTTAAAATACTATAAATTATACACTTCTATAAAGGATACACTGTTTACTGAGCAGAAAAGTAAGAATTTGGTTGATCTGCAATTAAAATACGATACAGAAAAGAAAGATAAGGAGAATGAAATACTTAAAAAGGAGAATGCTTTACAAAGAATAATCAAGCTTCGTTTATATTACAGTCTGGCTCTAATTTTTCTTCTAGTTTTCTTTATATATTATCGATTCAGATCCAAACAAAAATTAAATAGAATACTGGAAATACGAATTAAGGAAGCTCTGAAAAAACAGAAAGAGCAGCAGCAGATCATTATTCATCAGGCGAGTTTAACTTCGCTTGGTGAACTTGCCGCGGGGATAGCGCATGAAATAAATCAACCATTGCAAAGTCTTTTCCTCTCCACTGAAAGTATAGACCTGGAGAGTAAAGAAGAAAAAAGTGATAAAGTTTATATACAAAATACAATTAAAGAAATTTACGATGATGTGGAAAGAATCAGGAAAATAATTGAACATATCCGTATATTTTCAAGTGGACAAAGAGATGAGATCAATGAAGAGTTTTCCATCAATGACAGTATAAATGCTGCTTTCTCCATGATGAAACAGCAGTTTGACCAGCACCAGATCAATGTAAACTTCAAATTTGATAAAGAACTGTCCACAGTTCTGGGCAACACTTATAAATTTGAACAGGTTGTTGTAAACCTGTTAAACAATGCCAGAGATGCTTTAGAGGGAAAATTAAAAATTTCCAAAGAAGACTTTACAAAAAAGATCAACATAACTACATATCAGAATGAACAGAACATAATTATGGAAATAATGGATAATGGAATCGGGATTCCTATGAAAAATCAAACAAATATATTCCTCCCCTTTTATACAACTAAAGAACTGGGAAAAGGAACCGGTCTGGGACTCTCAATCTCTTATGGAATAATAAGAGAAATGAATGGGATTGTAGAGATTTCCAGTAAACATCTCGAAGGTGCAAAATTTACTGTTAAAATACCAAGAACATGAGATTTGAAATAAATAAATCTATTTCAGGAGAGATCAGATGCATACTTTAAAAACATTAATATTGGATGATGAAACAAGTATAACAAATAAATTACACAGGTACTTAACCAGGAAGAAATTTGCTGTATTTTGTGCAAACACACCACAGGAAGCCTTTCAGGTTCTGATCAAAAATAAAATTGATATAGTTCTTTGTGATATTTTACTACCTGAAATGAACGGTATCGAAGTACTTAAAAGAATCAAATCAACCAATCCGGAAATAGAAGTAATCATGATAAGTGGTCATGGTGATATGGATACGGTCATTCAAGCAATTCGCCTGGGAGCAGTTGATTTTATCAGGAAACCCTTCAGTGGACTTGACGCTCAGTTAGCGATCGAACGGACTGGTAAATATATTAAATTACAAAACCGGATTCAATCAGTTGAAAATCTGAATTCCCTTATCTCCAGGGAATTGGAGAATCTTATTGACCAGGAGTGCATCGGGACAAGCGAAGCTATTCAAGAAGTGCTTGATCTTACTTTAAAAGCAGCAAAAGATAGAGATATCAATGTTCTTATTACAGGAGAGAATGGTACTGGAAAGGAGATCATTGCCCGTATAATTCACTTTGCCAGTGTCCGTAAAGAGCATCCATTCTTCCCGGTAAACAGTTCAGCTATTCCGGAAACACTACTGGAAAGCGAGTTTTTTGGACACAGAAAGGGAGCTTTTACAGGAGCCACAGAAAATAAAAAAGGTTGTTTCGAACTTGCTCACGGAGGTTCTCTGTTTCTGGATGAAATTGCAGATATGCCCTATTCTCTGCAGGCAAAACTGCTGAGAGCAATAGAAGAAAAAAAAATAAAACAGGTGGGAAGTAATGATGAAGTACCTGTTGATGTGAGAATTATCTCAGCTACAAATAAGAAGATAAAGAATTTAGTCAAAGATAATAAATTCAGGTTGGATCTTTATCACCGTATAAATACTTTCATAATTGATGTACCTCCCTTGAGAGAACGAAAGGATGATATCGAACCATTACTTATTCATTTCATAAATTTCTTCTCCAAAAAGAAGAAAAAAAATGTACCTCAAATAAGTAAGAATTTAATAAATAAGCTAAAGAAGTATAAATTCCCGGGAAATGTCAGGGAACTGAAAAATATGGTTGAACGAGCCCTGATTTTAGCGAACGGGGGGATTCTATCGGAAGAATATTTTCCTTTGGTGGATCACACTTTGGAACCTGTTAAGGCTAAAAGCAAAGAAAGTTACAATTTTGAACAGAATGAGATAAACCTGATAAAAGAAACTCTGAAGATAACAAATAATAGTAAGGTAAAAGCAGCTCAGTTATTAGGTATACCACGTTATACCCTCGTTCGTAAAATGAAAAAGTTCAATATAGAATAAACAACCAGACATATATTAAAATCAATTATTTATCCTTTTTATGTAAATTTTGAATTTCATAATGAAATACCCTTATAACTGATCTTTATATATAAGATAATTTTATTACGATATACAATTTTATAATACATATTTGTTTTTCTAAAATTTCTTAAATTTAGTATTTTTTTATTTTAAAAAATGTAATATCCTAACTTATTACAAATAATAAACTTATATTATCCAGAACCTGCGATTTAATAATCTCGTTATTTGGAATGATAAATGTTTATATACTAACAGATCATATCATGGAGGATATTATGAAAAAGATGTTAAAGTTTAGTGCTTATTTATTAGTCATTCTTCTTTCCGGATGTGTCTGGTTTGAATCAGTTGATCAACCTGCATCCGCATTACCCGGTGAAATAATCATTGTTTCTATAGATGTTACTACAGCAGGAGGAAGTAGTGCACCATTATTTGGAGTTTGTCTTCCCAATGGGTGGACTATTCCGGGTAACTCTTTCCCATGCACAGGTGTATATAATGAACGCATTTATTATGATAGGTTAGTTTCTTTCGAACAGGAGAGTGCAAGTCCTGCACCGGAAGGGTATTATTGGTGGGCAGGAGCTGGAGCCGCAGTAGCTACAAATAGTGGTAGTGTTTATGGACAATTCGAAATTCAAACAGATAACCAACTCGAACTTTTTTCTATCGATTATATGTTAGGAAATTCATCTTATGGAGTAAATCAGGAGAGAAGTAATAACCATTTAATTAGGATTGTAGATGAATATACTCCCGTAGGTTTACAAGCTATTGCCGAAGGAAATTCAGTTGTTCTGAATTGGGAGGCACCTTTTGTTTATGAAGGGCTTTTAGGATATAATATTTATCGTGATGAACAGACGATTAATACAACTATTGTTGTAGATACTACCTTTACTGATGAAAATCCTCTTGAAGGAATACATTATTATGCTGTATCCTCGTTGTACGATGACGGCAGCGAACATCTGATTCCATATGAGATATTAGTGTTTTTCGGTGAAAACTTGTATGTTTCTCCGGATGGCAATAATTCGAACAGTGGTTCATCTTTTGAAGATGCTTTACTTACGATCAATTATGCTCTATCGATTATTACACCGGATTCTCTTTATCATAAAACGATTTTTCTTGCTCCCGGAATTTACAGTCCGTCTACAAATGGAGAGATATTTCCTCTTGAATGGGAGGATTATTTATCATTAGAGGGAATCTCAGAAGAAGAGACAATATTGGATGCAGATAGTTTAAGTGGAATTATGAGTTTTAGTAATATTACAGATGCGATTATAGAGAACATTACATTAAGAAATGGCTCAGGTTCAGGGATTTTCTGTGATAATTCCAATCCGATTCTACAGAATGTAACAGTTACAGATAATTCTGCTAATCAAGGCGGGGGTATTTACTGCCGTGATAATTCCATTCCAAGTTTAGAAAATGTTACAATAAGTGGAAATACTGCTGATACTCATGGTGGTGGGATTTACTGTCTTGAGTCCAATCCAAGTTTAGAAAATGTTACCATAAGTGGAAATACTGCTGATAATCATGGTGGTGGGATTTCCTGTCAGAATGATTCCAATCCGATTCTACAGAATGTAACAGTTACAGATAATTCTGCTAATCAAGGCGGGGGTATTTACTGCCATGATAATTCCAGTCCAAGTTTAGAAAATGTTACAATAACAGATAATACTGCAATCCATCATGGTGGTGGGATTTACTGTTCTAATTATTCCAGTCCGAGTTTAGAAAATGTTACTATAACAGGTAATTCTGCTGTTATTGGTGGTGGGGTTTCCTGTCAGAATGATTCCAATCCAGATTTAAATAATGTAACAATATCAGGTAATGCTGCTCTATTTGGTGGTGGGATTTGCTGTTGGAGTAATTCTAATCCGACATTAATGAATGTAACCATTAGAAATAACTCAGCAGTTGATCCTGGGGGTGGGATACAATGCTCAGAATCCAGTCCGAGTTTAGAAAATGTTACTATAACAGGTAATTCTGCTGAACATGGTGGTGGAATTTCCTGCTCTAATTCTCATCCGACTTTAGTGAATGTTACAATAACAGGTAATTCTGCTGCTAGTTGGGGTGGTGGGATTCACTGTCATCATTCCAGTCCGACTTTAGTAAATGTTACAATAACAGGTAATTCTGCGGATTGGTATGGTGGTGGGATTTACTGTATGAATAATTCCAGTTCGAGTTTAGTTAATTGCATTTTCTGGAATAATTCACCGGAAGAGATTTATTTTTGGGAAGAGGGAAATCCTAATACAATCACAATATCTTATTCAGATATTCAAGGTGAAGAAGCTGGAATTGTAACAAACGATAACGGCACTGTGAACTGGTTGGAAGGTAATATAGATGAAGATCCGTTATTTGTCGGAACTGGAGA
>JAGLWO010000025.1 GCA_023133395.1 Candidatus Cloacimonadota bacterium
TATCACAATCATAAAAGCTGTTATCATAAAAGTAAGCAATGTCATTATAACCCTGGCAAGATATTACCCATCCACTTGGGTGATATGAAATGTAATTATCCACAAAATTAATAGTAGAGACATATATTGTATAATCATTAAAGAATTCATTCCCTGCTACCAAAGCTGTTTTATAACCTTCATCAGGACCTGCAACCGTCAATTGCTCTTTCCAGAGATACTCGGCAAAAGAATTGATATTATCATCGTAACCAAGTTTATTTCCTGCAACTTCGATGGTTTTACAATGATAATAGATAAGCAATCCTGAAACATTATTCCAGAATGTATTATTCTCAAATATTCCCAAACCATTATAAAGAGTAATTGCACCTTTGGCAATACGACCTACCCAGATACCGGAACTGCCGGAGAATTCCAGCCTGCAGTGCTTGAACCTGCACATATCAGCTTCTTCCGGTATGTATATGCAACCCCAGTAATGGTCGAAGTCGTCTTCCATCCTGGTGAATATAATGCTGTCCTGCTGGGTTCCTTCTGCAATTATCCTGCCATTCACCCAAAATAGTTTTGCCAGGTTATTACCGTTCTGATACCAGAAATAATCATCATAATCCTGCCAACCGGTGAGTGGAGCACTCTGGATTTTTATTACTGTCCCTGGTAAAATTGTTAATGTAACTCCTGAATCTACAAATATGTTATCGATAACCAGGTAAGGATTATTAACCGGACTCCAAATGGTATCTTCTGTAAGGTGACCGCCTACTTCTATCGAGGAAAGGTTAAAGGGAAAAAGGAGAAAGGATAAAGGAAAGAGGATAATAACTAAAGAAATAAGTATTTTTTTCATTATTACACCACCTCACCCAAACTCACCCCCGGTCTCCGCCAAGGCTACGCCCCGGCAAGCATACCCCTCTCTTAAATTAAAGAGAGGGGCTAAAAGGATGAGACAAAGAAAGCAAAAGGTTATTTGAGAAGCAACATTTTCTCAGTCTTAGTGTATTTTCCAGCTTTGAATCTATAGAAATAAATCCCGCTGGAAACAGATTTTTCCGAATTATCTTTTCCGTTCCAGAGAACCTGATAATATCCGGCATCCTGTTCAGTATCTATAAGTGTCCTCACTTTTTGACCTTTGATATTAAATATTTCCAATTTAACTTGAGATTCTTCCTTTAAACTGTATTTTATTGTAGTTTCAGGATTGAAAGGATTTGGGTAGTTACCATTTAGTTCAGTAACCATTGGGATCAAATTCTCATCAGCATTCGTTCCAATAACTGTGAGAAATACAGGAACAATGTACTGTTCACGAGTATCAGTTGTAATTACGATTGCACTGCTGTAATCATCCGGTATCAGGTCAGTTGTATCGAAAGTAATTTCAATTTCGTGTAATTCATTTGCTGCCAGGGAACCGCCACTCACGTCGATAGATATCCATTCCTGAGGTTCAAAAATCTCGATTGTATAATTAATAATTCCACCACCCTCATTTGAGATAGAGAGTATTTCAATATCAATTGTATTTGTTTCCATTTCTTTTTCAATTACTTGAGGATCGATCACAAAATCAGGTGGTATGGGATTTTCACCTGGAGGAAATACAATATAATCTACCCAGACGCAATCCTGGCCTCCCACTTCTCCCACGTCTTTATGATACATCCATTTGAATGTATGATTACCAGCGGTAACTTCAAAAGTAACCAGACCCCAGGGAGTTTCACCAGCCCATTTATCCATTTCAATACCATCAATATAGAATACAAGATAATCATAATAATTTCCTGTTACACTACCAACATCTTCACAGGAAGTTTTTCGATAGAAACTTATTTCACTATCGCAGAGAACATCAAAATTAAGAATTAATGAAGAAGTCTGGTTATGACCGATAGTTCCTGATTTACCGCAATAGCTACCTTCCCAGGCATTTGTACTGATTTCCCAATCTGCGTTTCCTCCGAACTCCCATAGAAAGCTGGAAAAATCTCCTGTCTCAAAATCTTCTAAAATCAATCCTACTGATATAATAATCTCATATTCAAATATATATTCTCCAGCAGTAATTTCATAGTTCAATGTAATCGGAGTACCAGTTGTAATCTCTTCATCTGCTGAAACCTCAAAAACTGCATATTCTGTTTCTCCAACATCAATCTGACCAAGCTCAAAGAAATTATTCTCGATTGATATTAACTGGTTTGTACAATTCAAAGTAGCATTCGCTTCAGGAGAGATTATATGACCCGAATTAACAGTAGGAATAGTAATAAAAACAGTTTCACCCGGATCAAGGATTCCGTTATTGTTACCAGCACTATCATCTATTATTAAATCTTCATAAATTAAAAGAGGAGCATTAACGACTATGTTAAATTCAGAGAACCATGTATCGCGACCTGTTCCAGTTATCTCCAGTTCAAATTCTATCTCATGTTGATCAGGAATATTCCCTGCAATATCAAATTCAAATGCATCTAATTGTACAGATGTAGTAATGGCATTTATTGTACCATAATTCTGAGTATTATCTGAAATAGTAATATATTCATCTTCAGCAGAAAGAACTGCTACCACATCATTTGCAGGAAGATTCCCAATATTTTCCAGGGTCATATCAAGAAGAATATTTTCACCAAAATCAGCTAATCCATTACTATTTCCTGTATTGTCATTTATCTCATGCGAATTATATACAACATACGGTTGATCGGAAACTACTACGATAGTTCCCTGATGTCGTATTTTATTATGCCCGATGATAGAGACATCGATTTCAGAAGTATTTGTAATGATCTCGAAAAAATCGATAGTGACATTTCCACTGGCATCAGCTACTCCTCGTCCGATAAGTTCATTATTCTGCATAAGTCCGATACGAGCAAAAGGAGTATCAGTCTGGATAGTAATCTGGCTTGCACCTATCTGAACTCCTGGTGGACAGGTTACAGTAATCTCAGTAGGGATTGCTGTCCATATATCCATAGTTGGATCACCTAACAGGTTAAGCTGATATGCACACCATCGTATAAACTGGGACGCATTTATATAAGAAACGTTATCTTCTTTTGAATCCTGATTTGCATATCCAATTTGAGTAATATCTTCACCAAAGATAGCATCATAAAACTGCCTGTCGAAATACTGGGATGCTCCGTTCGTACTTCCCTGTTGACCCCAACCATAACGAGAGTTAGCAATAATTGCTACCTCAGCGGTTTCGATAGTTGTAAATTTCTCACCAATACAGTCATAAGTATAAGACCCGACATTAGTAGTTCTATTATCAAAGGAACCTGCATAACAACCTTGTGAATACCCAATAACATACCCGCGGGTAATTCCATCATTCTGGAAATTATAGGTTGTAACATCTGAATTGTACATCTTCATATTGTAGGTTGTGCTTGAATGACCGAGATGATTCAAAAGATTGACACCAACATTGTTGAATTGATCAAAGACATCTTCCTTTTCCCAGTTTGCTAACATTTCATACAATCTATTAATTTCAAAATTAGGAGAAAGACCGACTGTTGTGTAACCGTGATTCGAGCTTCCTAACGCAACTTCATCTTTGTATTGTCCACCATAAGTGCCAGGCCACAAATATTCACCTACCATCAATGCTTTTTCAATATCATCGATAACAGGCTCATCCTGGTACATAAATAATTTCTGAGTATGATTTTGAA
>JAGLWO010000250.1 GCA_023133395.1 Candidatus Cloacimonadota bacterium
TAATACCCGGGACATACGATGTTTCTGCTGGTTTAGCTGGTTATGAAACAATAACAGTGAATAATGTGAATGTTATTCAGAATCAAATTGTAACAGTAGATTTTGAATTAGCTTATCTGGAAGTTCCAACCAATTTAACTGCTATAGCGATCAGCAACGATGTTACACTTGAATGGGATATGCCTGTAGATAGCGAAGGCACAGAAAGAAATCCTGAACATACTATGCGAAGACAAAAAGATCAAAGAAGGCTTGTAACCTCAGAAAAGTCTATTGAAGAAGAGGTTACTGAAAATCGTTCTCTTACAGGTTACAAGGTCTATCGGGATGGAAATGAAATCGCTGAGATCACAGACCCTTCAACAATGACTTATATAGATGAGTTTCTTGATGCTGGGGATTATTCTTATTATGTCACAGCAGTTTATGATGTATCAAATGAATCCCTACCTTCAAATACTGAAAATGTCAACATCATTCTTGAGCCAGCAACCAACCTTACTGCAACTTCCCAACCTCCTGATATTCTTTTAAATTGGGTTGCACCTTCTATCGGGCGATACTTTACAGGATACAAAATTTATAGAAATGGTTCGTCAATTGCCGAAGTTACAGAGACTACTTATTTGGATGAAAATGTTCCCACTGGAACTTATACATATTACGTTACCGCGAAATATGGACCGTATGAATCGATTCCTTCAAATGAGGAAACTGTTGAACACACAGAGGTGAATAATCATGTCATACCACTTTATACTCGCTTGAATGGGAATCATCCAAATCCTTTCAATCCTGAAACAATTATCAGTTTTGTTCTAAGTTCGAATGGAAAAGTCTTGCTGGAGATATTTAATATCAAGGGTGAAAAAATCAGTAAACTTGTTGATGATCATCTTAATGTAGGACATTATTCCGTGATTTGGAATGGGAAAGATGATTTCGGAAGAAACCTGGCTAGTGGTATTTATTTCTATAGATTCAAAACAAAAGGATATAATAATACAAAAAAAATGCTTTTACTTAAGTAAATTGGAGGAGATGTGAAAAAGCTGGTTCTTTTACCTATTTTTATTTTCTTAATAGGTTCTGTATTTGCACATGTAACGTTTGAGGATGGTTTTAATAAAGTTAGAGTTATATTTGATAATTCTGAGTTGAGATTAGATCAGGCAGACCTTTATCAGACTATTGCTTTGCCCTCGAGAGATATTGAGATTTCTGTAAAAAACTGCGAGGTTTCAATCTTTTCCCAGGATGGTAATTTCCTTGAAACTCAAAGGATAAATGGAATTGAAAGGATAAGGATTGAAAAGAGTTTTGTAATGCGGAATCTTTTTGCTCATCAACTAAAAATTGATATTATCAAATCCGAAGATAACAAAAGGTTAGTTATAAAAAACATCGAGATCGACCTTATTGCAAAAGACAAAGTTAATGTACCGGATAAAATCTCGATGGCATTTCTTCCTGTTTATCAATCGTTAGTGGACAATTTTGACAGGTCATATCTGAGAGATGCTGTTGTGGTTCCTTCAAAGATGTTGATTTTAACCCGCGAAAATCTTTTAGGGAACCTGCAGGATTTTATAGATTGGAAAAATGCAAAAGGAATATCAACTGAGATTGCTTGTATTGAAGATATTGGTAGTACAAATGCACAGATTAAAGCATACATTCAAAACATTTATGATTATGAAGAAATCCCACCTGATTTTATTCTACTCACAGGTGATATTGATGGCTATTACACCATTCCTTCGTTCTTTATTAGCAGTGATTCGGAAAACGATGTGACCGATCATCCTTATACGTTATTAGATGGTGATGATTACTTCCCTGAAATGATAATCGGACGAATGTCATTTGATACTTTAATAGAATTTCGAACTATACTTGGAAAGATCCTTTATTATGAGAAGGAGCCCTATATGGGAAGTACTCACTGGTTTGAAAATGCCTGTTTAGTGGCAGGAAATTATGCCCCTAGTCCTCCAACTCCTTCAACTCCGGTAAAAGTTACTAAATGGCTCAGGGATAAAATGTTAAATTATGGATACAATGAAATTGATGAGATATACTATCCTCCAACATATCCTGGAACACCTGAAATTACTTCATCAATAAACAGTGGTGTAAGCATTGTGAGTTATCGTGGCTGGGGAGATGCAAATGGTTGGCATTATCCGCATTTTCATACAAATGATGTTGGGAATTTGGATAATGGATTTTATCTCCCGGTGATTACCTCCTTTGTTTGTAATACCGGTGATTTTGCAAATGATGTTGATCCCTGTTTTGGAGAAGTATGGTTAATAGTCGGAAGTCCATCGATCCCGAAAGGCGGGGTGGCTTTTGTGGGACCTTCTGATCTTCACACAAATACAAAGTTTAATAATTCTATATTTTCCGGTTTTTATGCTGGGATGCTTGATGAAGATATATTAACTTTTGGAAGTGCAGTTCTAAGAGGAAAACTTGAACTCTACAATAATTTCCCTCTGAACAGGGAATCCGGTGATAAAGTTGAGTTCTATTTCCATGTATATAATATTTTAGGGGATCCATCCCTTACAATGTGGAGTACTGTTCCCCAAACTATAAATTGTACTCTTCCTACAGAAATAAGCCTGGGAACGAACTATCTGGAAATTAATCTTCCTGATCTGGAAGGTGGGATAATTACTGCAATTAAAGAAGGTGAATTCTTTGCTGTGGATATTGTTGAAAATGGACTGGCAATTCTTTATTTCTCATCTGAAACTCCCGGTGAAATTGAGATTACAATAACAAAGCCAAATTATTATCCATTTATTGAGACAATTGATGTTGTGTCTGAGAATATTGATATTGGACTTGATAGTTTTGAGACAATAGGTAATGTTATATCAGGGGAAAATATTCAATTAGCTATTACACTGAAAAATTATGGTTCTCAAACAGTAAATTCTGTATCAGCTGATCTTTCCTGTGATAGTCAGGAAATTAATATAATCACGTCTTCCGCTAATTTTGGTGATCTTGATCCTGGGGAGACATCTACCCAGAATTATGAGGTTGAAATTCTTCCGAGCTGCCCTGATAACACAGTTCTGGAATTCACGCTGGATATTTCTGATGGAAGTACAGCCCAATTTGAATTTATTGTAAGCGGATTATTATTCGAAGTAACATGTGTTATTGTTAATGATGAGAATGGAGTTTTAGACCCCTTTGAAGAAAGCGATATTTCGGTTACAATCGAAAATATCAGTACTTTCGATGCGGTCGATTTACAAGCTGAATTGGTTGCTCTTACAACAGATGCAACAGTTACAAGTTCGCAGTTCACAATTGGAAACATTAATATAGATGAAACAGGCACAGCGGATTTTACTGTTCTTGTGAGTGAGGATTGTCATATTGGGGAAAGTATTCCCTTCAGGATAGATATTAGTGATGAGAATTTGCTTGAAACTTCTGCTTACTTTAATCTGGAGGTGGGTGAAATTGATAATCGAGCACCTACTGGTCCAGATATATATGGCTATTATGCTTATGATAATTGCGATGTCTCATATATAAATGCACCAGCATATCAATGGTTTGAGATCGATCCTTTAGAAGGTGGAAATGGAACGGTTATATTAATGGGAGATGATGTTTCTGAAACGATTGCAATGCCTTTTGATTTTCCTTTTTATGGTGTGGTAAGCGATAGTATAACTATCTGTTCAAATGG
>JAGLWO010000251.1 GCA_023133395.1 Candidatus Cloacimonadota bacterium
GCAATGATAATTGCTTTAATGAAACCTGCATGATCTCCAAATCTGTTATCTATTTGTTTTCTGAGGAATTGTCTTACTGAAATAACAATATTCTGAAATGGATTTTTTTGACTCCTGATAACTTGAACAAGAGATTTTGAATAACCAGTGGCATAAATACTCTTTGATGCAAGATATTCCTCGTAATCAAAAGAAGAGGGATTTGAATTTCTTTTAATTTTCCTGATCATTGCCACAGTTGTAATTACATCTCCATATTTCAAGCTTCCCTGCTTGGTGAAGAAGTTTATTTTACCCTTAACCTTTTTCCCTGCAATATGATAGAGTTCGAGAGTGAATCTGTATTTGTATCTTTGTTTTATGACTTCGGAAACTATCTTGCCTTCAACTGGTTGAGTTATCTGGGGATATTTCCGGATAATTGTATGAATATGATTTTCCGGGAATTGATTGTGGATTGTAATTCTGAAGATACTGATAATTACAATTGCTAGTAAAATGCTGTACAATCGAATATTTCTAAAGAGAGATAATATAATAAGAATGGGTAAAAAAACTATCAGATTAGAAATTGGAATATCACAGAATTTTCCCAGGATTAATCCGATTATCCAGAGTATTGTTGGAATAGCCAACGGTGCAACTTGCTTTGATCTCATACTTTTATCCAAAGAAACAGAATGAAAAATTTAACTTAAGTTTTTTTAAAATTAATTTAGATTATTTTTTTATAATCTTGTTTTATTTTCTGAAAAGTTTCATTGTTTGCAGAGATTATTTCATCAATTTCTGGTTCAGTAATATTTTCCGCTGTTAAGATGGCATGTTCTACTATTTCAAAGATTTGGTTAAAACTGAGCTTTTTGTTAATGAAGAGGTCAACTGCGGCTTCATTAGCAGCATTCATGAGAGTAGGTAGGAGTCCACCGGTTTTTCCTACCTCACAAGCAAGGAAAAAGAGGGGGTAACGCTCTTTCTTAACTTCTGAAAATGTTAGTTCTGGTAAGTCTAAGACATTAGTTTTTGAAACAGTTGAATTAATATGCTCCGGATATGTCAGAGCAAAAAGTATTGGAATCTGCATATTTGGAAAGCTTAATTGGGCAACTATGGATCCATCTACGAATTCAACAAAAGAATGGATGATTGATTGAGGATGTATTACTGTTTTGATGTTGGGAAATGGTTTATCAAATAGCCAGTGTGCTTCAATTACTTCCAAGCCTTTATTCATCATTGTAGCTGAATCAACGGTTATCTTGGGTCCCATATCCCAGGTAGGATGTTTCAATGTATCTTCCAGGGTTATATTTTCGAATTTCGATAATGGTAAATTTCTAAACGGTCCCCCTGATGCAGTTAGAATAAGCGATTTGACTTCATCCGTTGTGGCAGAACCGATTGCCTGCAAAATAGCGCTGTGTTCACTATCTACAGGGATGAGTTTTGATTTCGAGGTTTTTAAGTTCTCCGTTATAAGATGACCTGCCATTACAAGCGATTCTTTATTTGCCAAAGCGAGATTACTTCCCTGTGAGATCACGGTCATAGAGGAACGAAGCCCGGCAGAGCCGGAAATTGCGTTGAGAACTATATCGCATTCTATTGAACTTAAAGCTTCCTGAAGATTGTTTTCACCAAAAGATAATTTTATATCTTCAGGATAATCGGTAATGCTTTGTTTAAGATTTTCATTTGTAATGACTAAATTTGGAATATGTAACTCTCGAGCTAAGGAGAACAGTTTCTTATATTTATTATTTGAGGATGCAAGAACTATCTTGAAATGTTCCGGATGCTTTTTTACTACTTTAACTGTCGATAATCCAATGGAACCTGTAATTCCCAGGATCGCAATTTTCTTCATATTCATTTCCGTATAGCAATCACTCCTGATTGCTTATTTTCACAAACCAGATATGTTACATTTTATAT
>JAGLWO010000252.1 GCA_023133395.1 Candidatus Cloacimonadota bacterium
GACTATTACCAGCCGGAAGCCTATATCCCTGGTCAGGATATTTATATTGAAAAAGATGCTGATATAAACAGTCAAATTGAAAAACTACGTTTGCATACTACTATGAGCTTAATGGAACGTAAAGATGTTATTATCGTTGCCAGTGTGTCTTGTATTTATGGGTTGGGCACTCCCCAGGAATACCGTGATGCTCTCATCAGGATAAAAGTTGGAGATATGATGGAGCGGGATGAATTTCTGAAAAAGTTGGTAAACATCTACTATGGTAGGAATGATATTGCATTTGAACGGGGAACATTTCGAGTTCAGGGAGATGTGGTTGATATTTATCCTGCTTATATGGAGCACTCTGTTCGTGTTGAATTTTTCGGTGAAGAGATAGATAGAATCTCAAGGTTAAATCCTCTTGATAATCGGATTCTGGAAGTTGTTAGTGAATATCCAATCTATCCTGCAAATCATTTCATAACCACAAAAGCGATATTAGAAAGAGCAATTTCCTCGATAAAAGAAGAGCTTAAAGATAGAATTGCTTATTTTAAAAAAGAAGAAAAGCTTTTAGAAGCTCAACGTATCGAACAGAGGACAAATTTTGATATAGAAATGCTCAGGGAAATTGGCTATTGCTCAGGGATTGAGAACTATTCACGTCATCTTACTGGTGCGAAAAAAGGAGAACCTCCTTCCTGTCTACTGGATTATTTCCCGCAGGATTTCCTCATGGTTATAGATGAATCTCACGCTTCAATTCCCCAGATACACGCAATGTACGGTGGAGATTATACCCGCAAAAAGAATCTGGTTGATTATGGTTTTCGTTTGCCTTCTGCCTTTGATAACAGACCATTAAAATTCGGGGAATTTGAAAATAAAATAAACCAGGTTATTTTTGTCTCTGCCACTCCTGCACCTTATGAATTGGATAAAACCTCTGGTGTTTTTGTGGAGCAGGTCATTCGTCCCACAGGTCTTCTTGATCCAGAAATAGAAGTCAAACCGGTAGCTTCTCAAGTTGACGACCTACTGGAACAAATAAGAGTAAGAACAACAAAAGGACAGAAAATATTAGTTACAACTTTAACCAAACGTATGGCTGAAGACCTTAGTGAGTATCTTGGTAAAGCAGGTGTTAGAACACAGTATCTCCACAGTGAAATAAACACAATAGAACGAGCGAAAATAATTCGCGATCTTCGGATGAATGAATTTGATGTGCTGGTTGGAATAAATCTGCTCAGGGAGGGTCTGGATATGCCAGAGGTTTCTCTTGTTGCCATCCTCGATGCGGATAAGGCGGGATTTTTACGTTCCACACGATCGTTAATCCAGACGTCCGGGAGAGCAGCTCGCAATATTGATGGGAAAGTGATTTTTTATGCGGATAATATTACCTCTGCGATAGAGGAAACTATTAGAGAAACTAAGCGCAGACGAAGCAAACAACTGCAGTATAATAAGGATAATAATATAACCCCTAAAAGCATTAAAAAAAATATTGACGACATAATGGCTTCTACAAGTGTTGCCGACGGTTATCAGGAACCTGGCAAAAAAGAAGGATTGCCAGATAGAA
>JAGLWO010000253.1 GCA_023133395.1 Candidatus Cloacimonadota bacterium
AATCGTTCAAGGTGAAAAAGCTCCCCCAGAAATCATTGAAGGAATAAAATATTTCAACGAAAAACATCCAGTGGATGTACTTATTATCGGTCGGGGCGGTGGTTCGCAGGAAGATTTATTCTGCTTTAATGATGAAGATCTGGCACGTGCTATCTTTGCTTCCAAAATACCAATAATATCTGCAGTTGGTCACGAGATCGACTTTACAATTTCCGATTTCGTTGCTGACCTCAGGGCACCTACTCCTTCTGCTGCAGCAGAATTGGCAGTCCCGGATAGAACTGAATTAATAAGTCAAATCAATGGTCTTACAAATAGTCTTAGATATTCAACTCAGCAGTTTTTTATTTCCAAGAAGCTGGAAATTCAGGAACTGGAAATTACTCTCAATAAATATCATCCTCAAAACATTCTACAAAGTCTGCAACAGCGGTTAGATGAAGCAACTCTGAAGCTAAATCATAATTTGCAAAGAATCTTGAAAGATTACAGGAATAGATTAGCCATTTTAGCTAATGAACTAAAAGAACTCTCTCCCTATGAAGCTTTGAAGCGTGGGTACAGTCTTATTCGAAAGAAGACGAAAATAATAAATACAATTAAAAAATTAACCAAAAAAGAAAACCTGGAATTAATTTTGTCTGATGGCACCTGCACTGCTGAAGTGAAGGAAATATTGGAAAAGAAAGTTCTTAAGACGGAAACTTAGAAATGAAAATTCTCCCAGCTTTTGTTTTACTTCTTTTTTTTTCTATTGCAACTTTATCTGCAAATATTCGGGCTGTCTGGGTTCCTTTATGGGAAATGACAACTCCTGAAGGTATCGACCAGGCTATCAAAGAATTCAACGAGAACAATATAAACCTGATACTTGCACAAGTACGATACAGAGGTGATGCAGGTTATATACCGAACAAATTTAATGATTTTTATCCCAACCCGGAAAAAAGATATCATGCAATTGAGGATTCGCTTTTCGATCCGTTAGATTATATTATAAAAAAATCACGAGAATACGACCTTGAAGTTCATGTCTGGTTTACCACATTTGTTATTACCGGTCACGAACTGGACAATCTTGATTCTACTCATGTTTATTTCACACATCCTAAGTGGGTTACAACAGATTTTTCACAACAACCAATGAACCCGGAAACATTTGAGGGAGCATTCCTAGACCCCGGTATTCCCGAAGTGCAGGATTACACTCTGAACGTACTTCTGGACATTGTTGCAAATTACGATATAGATGGCGTTCATCTCGATTATATCCGCTATACTGAAACACAATTCGGATACAATAAACTTGCAATGGAAATATATAAAAAAGAAGTGAAATACCAGGATGCGAAAAGCTGGCAAAGCTGGAAACAAGACCAGATCAGCAAATTCGTGAAAGAAGTTTTTACAAAGGTTAAAAGTATTTCTCCTGAATTAAAGGTTACAGCCGCTGTTGTTCCCGATATAGATGAAGCTATAGAAAGATACTCACAAAACTGGATGGAATGGCTGGAACAAGGTTATGT
>JAGLWO010000254.1 GCA_023133395.1 Candidatus Cloacimonadota bacterium
TCTCTATCCCGACAATCCCAGCCTAATACTTTACGAGGATATTCATGGTAACCAACTGAGGAAGGTATATTCTTGAAAGTTTTTACCAACCTGCCGCTAACAGTATAAATTTTCAGGTCTACTCTATCAGCATCATCTGTGAGTACATACGTAAATATTGTGCGACCGGAATTTTCAGGATTATTTGTTGCTGTTTTCACTGGATTTGGATAATTAGCGAAATTAATTACATCAAAATCAGTACT
Organism: Candidatus Cloacimonadota bacterium; assembly: GCA_023133395.1. Classification (GTDB taxonomy): domain Bacteria; phylum Cloacimonadota; class Cloacimonadia; order Cloacimonadales; family TCS61; genus JACNIV01. The sequence goes on from JAGLWO010000254.1 coordinate 246, forward strand.
CACGTCAAATTCAATTCCAAGAGATTTTGGATTTCCATTAACATCATAACAATCTAAAGTGAGATAATAAGTTCCTTTTTCTAAATTATCGAGCTGGTATTTCATTGGAATCTGGGTAAGATTTCCAATGGTAAGAGAGATGGAATATTCCGCACGGGTAATTTCGTTTATTGTAACGCCATCAGAAAGGAATAAAGCTACTTGCCTATTGAAAACATCTATACCATTGGTATCTAAAAGCAAGAATGAGATAATCCCGTTTTTTGAAATGTATCCACCATGTGTGAATTCCTGCCCCATACTTGTATTCGGACTTTGAGTAAATTCCTGACCTTCTACGTTTGCTTCGATATAAGGAGCATTTGTATCATTATTCTGTAAGATTGTATAGGTTCCAATTCTGTTAGTTTCAAAAACTACTATATTACTATCTGGGTCCATTTCTCCACCATAGTAAATCCATTTCTGAAAGTCATCTTCCCAGCGATAAACAAAAAAGTTATTATCCTGTTCCAGGATTTGTGTTAAAGTATCTAATGAACTGTAATGGAAAGTCAGTGTGATTTTTTTATTATCAGGGAAATGACCTAGAGTATCTGCTAACAGAGTTTCATTTAAAGTTCCAATTTCGTACATTGTGGAAAAAGAACTGTCTTCCAAGCAAATTACTTGAACATCAGGTTGGTTTATTGGTTCTTCATATTCTCTGGAATTGATATAGAATATTGAAGAAGCAGCTAAAAGGTCAGAAGGAAAATCACACACTAAATTGCTATCTAAACTGGTTGCAGTTACAGCAATATTTCCTGCTTCGAACATATTGATTGTATATAATTCTGATTCGATTATGTTATTATTATAATATACTTCTGAAAAGGATTCCTCATTTTCATTTACAACAGCCATAAACTGAATTTTTTGATTCAAAAGTGGTATTGTCATGTATTCCCAACGGGATTCAAGTACTTCCAAGGGTTCGATCTGTTTCGTAACCATTATAAGCGGTGTTTTAGTATCATATAATTTCAATTGGCAGGAACTTGAAGCTGTGGAACCCATATTCTGGATTAGCATTTTTACAGCAGGTTGATAATTATACTCTGTGAGTTCGATATGTACAATCATGAGGTCTGGACCTGCAATAGTAAATGTTTGAGGGTTTGTTATGGTTGAATCACCAATAGTATCGTAAATTTTAAAGCGAAAGCTGATTATAGTACCTGTTTCATGTGGTGGAATTACTTCTTCCAGAACATAATTAGGACCTTCCGTATTTACCATATTAATATCATAATTCTCATAGTCAATATGACAGATAATATAATCAATTCCATCTTCATCAAAGAAATCAGCATTTATAAGAATCGAGTCATTTTCTGTAGGGTATTCAGGTATGATCTCCAGATTTACAACTGCAGCCTGACCAATAGTATAATTTGTCATTCCTGTAACTTCCCTGTCATTTCCATAAGCAAAAAGCTTAACTGATCTTGAATATATTGCATTTGGATTAGGTGGAATAACAAAATCGGATGATGTAAGTGTATCGTTAATTGCAGAAACAACAAGTGGGTAATACTGATTCAAAGGTAGTTGTGCATCATAATCATCGAAAATAACAAATTTCCCATGAGAAATATCAGGACCAACATCGGAAGTTATTATTAGAGTATCACCTTCACTCAGATTGTATTTATTTAGATTAACCTGTCTCTGATCAATAGGTAATACTATATTAATCATTGGATCACCAATTAAGGCACAACCGTGAGTTAATGCAATACCAACAGCACTTGCTCCATAAGCTGCATAGAATTTGGCTTTTGTGAAATCTATTATCTGTCCAATGGTTCCTATATGTTTATCAAAAATTGCTTCAGTAAGACATTTCCCGAAATACTCATCTGCAATTTTATATCCAAAGCCAGTAAAACCAATATGAGCAATTGCTCCTTTTCCCGGTGTGAGGATAAGTTCTTCGCCAATACATGAGCTTTGTCGGTAGTTGAAAGCAGAACCATAACAGGATAGACTGGCCACCAGGGGATAATTCTCATTGTTCAAAGTGGTTACATCTGCTTTGTTGAACAGGTTATAATCTGCCCATACATAGCCACCACCATGACCTATAAACTGTAAATAAATTGTTCCGTCATTGATATTGCTGATTAGAGATGTGGTATTACCACTATAAGCCTCAGGCAGTCCTTCAACATTACAATATACTCTACTAACATTGTAGTCCTGAGGTATCCAGGTATTTCTGATATGTTCACTTTGGTTTGCGAAATAAGAACCTTCACCCGGGTTACCACCAGCAGCGAGTGTAACATGACTATGCCAGAGGTCTTCATAATTTGGATTTTCGATATAATGAATTGTTTTATTAACAACATCCGGGATCTGGTCTTCTTCCCAGATATTTATTCGGCTTATGCTGATATCAGCAACAGGATCATCTCCAACAATGCAGGCAAGCCAGTTATCACTGGCAATAGCTCCTCTTACTTCAGCCCAGATATTCCTGAATGGAATTAGATTGTATTCCCTGTTTGCACTGAAGTCTCTTTCATCTGTAATTCCATCACCGAGTAGTAGAACATGAGTGATTTGTGGACTTGACCAGTTATTATAAGCATAACTCAGAAAGTCTTTAATTGCTTCTGCAGAGCGAATTCCATGGTTGAATTCATCGAAAATGTCTTCCAGGCTTACTAT
>JAGLWO010000255.1 GCA_023133395.1 Candidatus Cloacimonadota bacterium
ATTCAATATTAAAGAATATATCGATTCTTTGTCCAGATTTAAAAATTTCTTCAAAATCGTTCTCGAAAGCATTAATCAGTTCCGTTTTTATAAATATTTTATCTCCCAGGAAACTCGTAGTTAATTCTGAAAATGTAGCTCTATTCCCTTCATATGATGACAGGAGTAATATACTCAGGGAGATAAATCCGCTTATTATTTTACTCGATAATACCTGGAACATCTTGTACTCTTAAATAAAAAGTCTCTAACAAAAACATATTAGAGACTTTTTCTTGGTCTTTCTAATTGTCAATATTTAAAATCCGAACCAGGGACCGATGCTGACTGTTAATCCATCATAAGAAGTATCTGGTGATTTATCCACTTCGAATGTGTCGTTACACGATAAGGATTTCCATCCACTTGTAAATGAATGACTGAGAATATAGCCAACTTCTGCTCTAAATGCTAACCAGTCAAGAATTCTAACCATTAACATTCCTTTAGGTTGGAACATAATATAACTTCTTTTAAGTTCAATGGAATTATTCGCAGAAGCATCCATATCACCACTCAAGTTACCCCAGTCATAACTTCCATCTGTTTGGGAAACTTGTAGAGTGTGACCACCCCAACCAAGCATGAATCCAAGAGATGTTAATAATTTTTTAGAAAGAGCAAATCTTTTGTCCAGAGTTACTCCTCCATAAGATGTACTGTAATACATTCTTCTTGTAACGTTTAAGCTATCAGTTATATGTGCTCGTTTTCGATCGATAGAATAGCCTGCGCCCATGCCACCAAGGAACCATCCTTTACCTACATTACCTTTTCCACCGCCACCATTCAGGAATAAACCTTCTTCGTTCAAACCCCTGAATCCATACTCTTCTAGAATATAATTGATGTCTTCAAACTCATCTTTAGCAACATACCAGACCGGTATCCAGCTACCACCACCAAAACCCACGGAAAGTCTTTTCTTCTTTTTGCCATCTTTAGTGATAATTATTTCTTCATCTTTTGCTTTTTTCAAAGTTGAGAGTGTAATTCTGGTTAATAAAATTTCCTCATCACGGAATATTTTAACTTCAACTTCATCACCAATGTTCTTACTTGTAATAAGTTTTACAAGATGATCTTCGAATTTAGCTTTTCTCCCATCAAATTCCATAATGATATCACCTTTAATGATACCAGCTTTCTGAGAAGGACCACCAGTAACTACTCCAGAAACAAGAACACCATAACAGTATGGATAACGCATTTTGTAAGCATCTTCAAAATCCATGTCAGATAAATAAACACCCATTTTGGGGGTATCAGGAGAGAGCTTTTCCATCCTGATAATAATAGGTTCGATGTCCTGAATCTCAGACATAGCTT
>JAGLWO010000256.1 GCA_023133395.1 Candidatus Cloacimonadota bacterium
TTTCAAAAGTTCCTATAAAAACCAGATCTTTATCAGTGCAAATCTGTGTTAATCAGCTGCTAATTTTCTACTCACACAACAAATCCCAGTTACCTTCGAACATCATCCATTTCTCATTTTCTACATCATAATAGAAAGTGATCAAGCGATGTTTCAGTTCTGGATTATCTTCCATAAATTTTTCATATTTATCGGAGGTTATGTAATTCGACACAATTTCCGGCGGCTCATTTTTCCCGATCCAGACGAATTTCTGTTCTCCAAGATTGCTACGAGTTTTAGTTGCCAGTCTTTGCACAGGTTCGTCATCATAATCTCCCAGCAGGATAACATAATCAATATTTTCTTCGGTTCTTAATGAATCCAAAAATGCAGTGTATTTCTTACCTGCTTTTTTCCAATCCCGTTTAAAGTCTTTGAAGATGAGCGTTTCTTTTATTTCCACCTGTTTATCGATATGAAGTGCAATTAGTTTCACTTTTGTAGTTTCGCTACTTTCACGAATGCCTAACTGAACGTAGTAATCTCCCTTTTCCAGTTCACCGGAAAGGATGCTGTTCTCTTTATCATAATCGAGCTGGCGGTCGTTATGATAGAATCTTCCATCCTGGAAGATCGTGGTGGAAATGTTATCGGGATTCAATGTTACCGGCAGGAAATCTTTATCAACCAGCTTGAATTCGATAAATGCGAGCGATTCAACTTCTTCTTCCTGTGGTTTCACACGGGTGTGTTTAACGAAGTTGTTTTCCTTCACATCATAATTTTGCCAGACCGAATCTGCCATCACCATTATGGTGGAAGGAATACGGGTGTATTGTGCGGGAATGTGATTTGCCTTTAAGATGTAACAACTTAACGTCTTAAAATTATAATCCTGCAGGAATTCTGCTTCCAGCATTTTATCAAGGGAAATTAATCCTACCGAAGCTGAATCCTCTTCGATCTTATGCAGGGCATGTAATTCTTCGATAATTTGCGGAATGGCTTCCGATGCAGCAATATCTTTCCATTTCGTAAGGTGAGCAGGAACGCTAATATCCGGCAGAACTTCGTAAAATACACTCGGTTCAATCAGGTTTTTCCATTTGATATCCGACAGCTCTTTATCTTCCAGTTCCATATAAAAATCAAACAGATTCTGCCATTGAGTTACCGATGCTTCCCAGAAAAATTTCACATCTACCGAACCGACTTTTTCCCAGAATTTTTCCGAGATATCCGGATTGATAACTACAAAATCAAGGAGAGGTTGCTTATTATTCCTGCATTTTTTGAAAATCTCTACGAAGTTGGAATCCGCTTCTGGAGCATATCCAGGGATGGAAGTTGATTGGAAATTTTTTATTCTTTCATTATATTTTTCAACGATCATTTTTTTTCTTTCTTTAAAGAATTCCGGTTCTTTCTCCCTCTCTGTTTTCACATCGGGAAATTGGAAAATAAGATCTTCACTTTCCAATTTTCGTTCTTCCAAAATAAACTGAAATTCATTAGATATGGTGTCATCATAAAAAGGTATTATTTTATAATCGAATAAGCTGTCTTTACGGGCAATTGCCAGGAAGCCGCCTTTCCCAATGGTGATCTCTTTGGTGCCGGTACTGTCTGTTTTTATTCCCAGAAGAGTACGCAGCATAGAGAAATTGAAAGCCATAATATTTATCACAGCCTTTGGAACAGGATTTCCAGCACTGTCAACTACTGTAAATTTCACCTTTCTTGTATCCTGGTAAAACGAGGTTGAATTTATGTAATTATTCCTATGTGACTTTGAAACAACTTCTTCTGTGCTGTCCGGGAAAGTGCTACGAGCCAGAACGAGAAGAGCTTTGTTCACTGCACTTGAAAACCAGGTGGAATTAAGATTATAATCCGGTTCTGCAGCTCCTACGTAATACCACTTTGCATCTACGAAGACTTCCGTCCAGGCATGGTTATTATCCATATGTCCCCACCATGGCGTCCAGGCAGGTCTGGCGGGAATTCCTATTGTTCTGCACGCAGAAATAAAAAATACCTGCATCTCACCGCATCTGCCAATATTGCTTTTCTGCTGAATTGTTATGGGATTCTGGTTCCTGCCGGAAGTGGAGATAAATGTCATTCGTTCCCTGCACCACAGGTTCACTTCTCTTATTCGCTCTTCTATATCAGGAAATTCCGTAACATAAGAAAGCAATCCCGCTTCGGTAAAAACTTTTCGATAGGGGGTTATCTGTTCATGTGAAGCTGTTATCTTTGCGATGTAGGAAAGAAAGAATTCGGGTGAATAATCATAGTTTTCCATCTCGAGCAGTTTTTTAAGTTCGATGTAATTGGAAAGCACATCTTCCGGATTTGCATCCCACAGGATCGAGCTGCCTTCTGCTGATATAAGATAAGCCATAATTCCGTCAGAATATTTTGAAATGTAAGATTGGTAGATATTTTGAACATCCTTTGGTAGCGGTTCGATGTTTTTTAAAGCTTTGACGGTTAATGTGTCGATCAGCGCTTGGTCTATTGCAATATTTCCAAATAATAATGAGGAAAATGAGATGATCAGAATAATAAAGAATACAATTTTATTCATAGTTCCTTTCTCCAAAAATTAATTTCATTCAAACGAATTTTGGGAAGAATATCGTCAAGAAAAATAGACTTTGCAAGCATTGATCTTCATTTCTTTTGTACCGACAAAATAAACGAAGCAAAGAAAAACTCCCGTCGAATATAAATTACTAAAATTGGCAAACACCACTAAAAAATCTTAACTCATTATTTTCTAAGTAGAATTTATGAAAGAATAGAAAACAACTCAAACAGAAGATTTTTCTTAACGCTTGTTTATTGCCAATTTCTTAACGCAATTTATATTATGCCGGTTTATTAAAAGAATAGTTAAGAATGACATTAGAAAGGTATATCTATAATTTCAGATAATAAGAATATCCTATAACCTGTTAAAAATCAGGTTCAATCCGATGATGATAATTAGAAGTGATGTTACTATACCGAATACTTTCTGCATGACCTGAGCTTTCTGTTTATTCTTTATGGATATCCGGGAGATCAGGTGGCGTGATTTGATAGTTATTACTCCGAGCAGAGAGATCGTACAAGCCATTCCCACCGAGAAGAACAGCACACTCAGAAAACCGAAAAAGAACACATCTAAATAAATACTGAAAAGAATAATGGTCATCGATACGGGGCAGGGGATCATGCCGGAAAAGATGCCCAGAAGTATTTCATTTTTCTTTCCCGGAAGATAGTGGAAGTGTTCCTTATCTTTGATCTTTTGCCAGAGATAGTATGTACCCAACAGCGTGATAAAAGCTCCGCTTATTATCCCCATATAGTTCTGAACATCTATCCTTCCGTGCATTTTCATTGATTTCACAATTATTCCGAAAATAATTCCCAGCAAGATAGCAAGACCGCTGTGAGTAATGGCAATAATAGAACCTAACTTCAGTGCATTTATAGGTGAAGATTTTTCCTTTAAGAAATAAGCTCCCACGATCATTTTACCATGACCGGGACCAATTGCATGTAACACTCCAAACAAAAGAGAAACAGAAATCAGGATAAGAAAATATTTCAGTTTAAAACCGTGTTTCATATCTTTTAAGATGCGATTTAATTTGCTGTTCATATCTTTTTGCCAACCAGCGATTGTATGCCAGAGTGAGCTTTTCTGTAAAAACGATGATTGACCTTTTGCTAATTTTTCTCCTACGAGAGGATTTTCTCGTGCGAAGATAAAAACACAACTTAAAAGAAAAAATCCGATTAATACGACTCTTACTATTTTCATTATTTGTTCATCCAGAAATTTAATTGATATGTTATTCTATCCTGCATGGAATATTCCGTAGAAATATTTTTCGCTTTTTTGATCTTTAGACCATCCTTTTTGGGAACTACTTCACAAAATATCGTTTCATCAAAAAAGCAAATTTTCAAATAGGTAATTTCCTTCTTTACCGGTACTTTCCAGGGAATATAAAAATGATAGACGAGGAACTCACCTTTGTACTCAGCATGAAAATTTTCCACTTTCTTTACTTCAAACTTTTTGCCATTCACATAGAAATCGGCATAATAGCCGGATTCTGCAAGATAGGCAAAAGCTTCATTCTCGATTATTATGTTTTCTTCTTCACTTATCTCGAAATCCTGGTCTTCGGTGTAATCCATCACG
>JAGLWO010000257.1 GCA_023133395.1 Candidatus Cloacimonadota bacterium
TCGGTTCTCGCTGTAATTACAGCTTTGATCCTTTCTATAATGACCATTGTATTCAAACTTGTTCCCTTTGAATTTTTCCCCGAGCAAACTCCCAAAACCATAATACTTCGTTTGCAAACACCTATCGGAACCAACCTGGATGTAACTAATGAAGTCGTTTCCAATATAGAAGAATATATTCGTACAATGAAAGAAAGAGAGGATATTGAAGCAGTTGTAACCACAGTGGGAATGATGGCCAGAAATCATCGCTGGGATACAAAGACAAATAATGCTCAGTTAAGAATAGACTTGAGCGATATCGATGATATGACATTCTCGCACGATCAGATAAAAAAATCTATCCGCTCATACTTGAAGGGACTTCCCGGATTATACACATATCAATTTGCAAAACCAAGCCAGGGACCTCCCACGGGTGATGATATTGAGATCAGAGTAAAAGGAGACAACTTGGAACGTCTGGAATACATTGGGAATATCATTAAAGATGAACTGGCAAAGATCCCGGGTGTAGTGGATATCGAAGATAGCTTTATGCCCGGAAAGAAAGAAGTACAGATCCTTCCAAAACACGAAAAGCTTGCCATTTATGGTCTTACGGTATCACAAATTGCCGGTTTAGTGCGTACTGCTTCTTATGGTTCCACTATTTCCAAGTATAGAGGAAAAGGAACAGATGAATTTGATATCGTGCTTCGTTTGCAGGAAGATCAAATCGATGATCTGAATAACCTGGAAAATTTGAAGATACGTACTATGAGCGGTGACCTGATAGCACTGAAAGATCTTGCAGAATTCGAAATCATATCAGGATTATCTCAGATAAATCATCGCAATAAAAAGCGGATAATCACTGTTACGGGGAATATTTCATATTACCAGGTAGGTAATAAAACGAAAAAGAGAAGCACAGATGAAGTAGTGCAGATACTTATGGGAAGCAAAATTACAGGAGAAAAAGGAACCCTTTCCAATTTCCAGCAGCGTTTTCCCGGTTATCAACTTGAATTTGGCGGTGTTGCAGAGGAACAGAGAAAGTCTTATAACTCGCTCTTCCTGGCATTTGGAGTTGCACTTCTTTTAATATTCACCATCCTGGCTGCTCAGTTTAAATCTTATGTTCAACCCTTCATAGTGATGATGACCATCCCCTTCTCTTTGATCGGTGTTATTGTGGGACTTTTGGTTACCGGTTTACCGGCTTCTCTTAATTCCCTGGTGGCTGTTGTGGCGCTTGCTGGTGTGGTTGTGAACGATTCACTGGTTCTGGTGGATTTTGTTAACAGGGAACGTGAACGGGGGGTCGACCGCTGGAATTCTCTTATTAATGCAGGTGCACTTCGTCTCAGGCCCATCATCCTCACATCGGTTACTACTATTTTCGGACTGATGCCCATGATGCTTTCCACTGCGGAAGCTGTCTCAGATTGGAAACCGATGGCAGTAAGTATAGCCTTCGGACTTGCTTTTGCTACTATTTTGACCCTGTTCCTGATACCGGTTATCTATTCACTTATCGATTCCTTGTTCGGTAAGATCGGAATTACACGTTTTAAGACACATTTGAGTTATGAAGAATGTGTGGATTGTGAAGAAGATTAGGAAAGGGTTAGCTCTAAACTTCCGAAGTTTTTGAAAACTTCGGAAGTTTTTATTTTGAATAGGTGTGATATCCCACCTTATTATTTATTAAACTATAAGTTATTGATTAAAAAATTGTCCCCATCCTTTCTTATTTCTGGAATAATTATTGCGTAATTAAAATAAGATAAATTAAGAAATATATCTGGAGGGAATAAATGAAGAAAATTATATTTTTAATGCTTTTTGTAGTTTTAACAATTAGTATTTCATTCGCCTGGCGCAATGCTGAAATGGAAGTGAGAGTTTTTTATAACAACCAATCAGAACTCGCAAAATTAGCTGATCTGCATTTGGACGGTGATGTTTATCCCAATGGCGAAGCATTATTATTTGTTATTCCATCCGAACTTGAAATGATAAAAGCCACCGGGCTCAGATATAAGATTGAACGTGAAGATCTGAATGAATTTTCCAAGAATTTCTGGCAGTTGATGGACCCCACCAGGGAAGCTTATCATACATATGCAGAAATTGTTGCTCTGGCAGATAGCTTGGCCACAACTTTTCCCGATATTTGTGAAAAGCATTTATTTGGCACTTCCGTGCAGGGCAGGGAACTGGGTGCTCTCAAGATAAGCGATAACGTTTCTCTGGATGAGAATGAAGCGGAAGTGATGTTCGACGGCGGTATTCATGGTGATGAAATAGGATGTGCTGAAAATTGCATTCGCTTTGCCCGTGATCTGTGCTGTGATTACGGTATCGACCCTGATATTACCTACCTGGTGGATAACCGCGAGATCTGGATATATTACATGGTAAATCCTGACGGTCGTGTAATGGACACGCGTAGAAATGCGAACAACGTTGACCTTAATCGTGATGCCGGTTATATGTGGGATGGCTGGGGCAGCAGCACAGGAGCATTTTCTCAACCCGAATCAAAAGCATTAAGAGATGCAACTTATGGAAGGCAATTCGTTGTGCATACAACCTATCATAGTGGAACAGAATATATTTCCTGCCCCTGGAGTTACCGTGCCGATCAATGTCCCGATTTTGGTCATATACTTCAACTGGCAGGCGTATATTCATCTACATCCGGTTATGCCAATATGCAATATGGTCAGGGTTGCACAGGAATGTACCCAATTAATGGCAGTACAAAAGATACAAATTATGGCGCTGCCGGTGCTATCAGTTGGTCGATGGAAATATCTTATGCTAAACATCCACCAACTTGGGAAATTCAGATGTATTATCAATATAATGTTCCAGCCATGCTGGCTATGATAGAATATTCCGGCTACGGACTGGAAGGAATAGTAACCGATGTTAACACTGACGATCCGGTTACAGCATCAGTTTTTATTAATGATTATTTTCCAACCTATACAGACCCCGCTGTGGGTGATTATCACAAATATGTATTACCCGGAACTTATGATATTACGATCGTGGCAAATGGCTATGAAACTCAAACGATCACAGGTATAACGGTTACTGCCAATAGTTCAACAACTACGAACTTCCAACTTACACCACAAGATGGTCAGTTTGCTTATAGAATTTGCAGTTCCAGGATTCCAAATAATAACACTGCCGATGAAGGCGACACACCCGGAGTTATTGGAGTACCTGATTACAGGAATTATTCTATCGGTAAGAATGGTTGGGTAGTGGTTGATATGCAATATCCAATTGCTGAAGGACCAGGAAATGATATAAAAATATATGAAGGTGACGCATTAGCAGAAGGCTATACATGTTTTGTTGGAGAATTCATAGATGGACCCTGGTATTCATTGGGAACAGCAAGCGGAACTACAGAATTTGATATTTCTGTAACTGGTCTGATCGAAGCTCAATTTGTGAAGATAGTAGATGATGGAGATGGCCTTCAAACTGCACCTGATGCCGGATTTGACCTGGATGCTGTGGAAGCTCTGGAACAAGTTTCCGGTGTTTATATTGCCCTTATTGGTTATGAGATCGATGATTCTATCGGTAATGGCAATGGAATGATCGATCCGGGTGAAACTGTGAATATTTCTGTTTCTCTTAGAAATAATGGCGATGTAACTGCGAATGATCTTTCGGGAGTATTCAGTTCAACATCTCCTTATATTGTGTTTGATGTTGACACTGTAGATTTTGGGAACCTGGAACCAAATCAGACCTCTACAGGTATTTTCACAGCAACTTTTGATAATTCCACACCTATCGGTGAAACAGTTCAGTTAGTGCTCGATGTTTCTGCAAATTCCGGAACTTATACAAATACATTCGACATAGCTGTGGTTGTAGGTCTTATAGTTGAAGATTTTGAAACCAATAATTTCGAGAGCTTTGAATGGCAGTTCGGTGGAAATGCAAACTGGTTTACAACTACCGGAGCTTATGAAGGCATTTACTGTGCTCAGTCTGGTAATATAGGTGATAACCAGAATTCTTCCCTGTATCTGGAAGTAGATGTTCTATCTGCTGGTGAACTGAGCTTCTATAAAAAGGTTTCCTCTGAAAGCGGTTGGGATTTCTTACGATTCTATGTAGACAATAATGAAATGGGTTCCTGGAGTGGTAATGTTAACTGGAGCCAGGAAACATATCAGATCACTGCCGGAGAGCATACTTTTAAATGGGAATATGATAAAGATACTGCTGTCAGCACCGGAAGTGACTGTGGTTGGATAGATTATATTGTTTTCCCACCTATCAGTACAACACCTCTTCCTCCTCCTGAAAATCTAACTGCAACAATTATCGATTATAATTCCGCGATTCTTCTTGAATGGGGTGCAGAAACTCGAACAAAAACAAGAGAACAAAGAGATCTTCTTGGTTATAATGTTTATTATGATGGTGTTTTTGTCGCTTTTGTTACAGAAACATACTTTGAATTCATCGGTCCTTTTGCAGCTGGAGATTATTATTTTGAAGTAACTGCTGTTTACGATGAAGGAGAATCGGAACCTGCAACAGTTGTGGCAACAGTTGTTCTGAATCCACCGATTAATTTGGATTTACAGATGATACCTCCAAATTTTATTCTTAGCTGGGATGCTCCGATACGTGGTTTAGAATATTACAACGTATACAGAAACGGAGAATTGGAAGCTGAAGGAATAACAGGTCTAATGTATATTTTTACTGAGATGATTCCAGGTCTCAATATTTTTAATGTAACGGCAATTTACAGTGGTGATTATGAATCAGGATTTTCAAATGACTTAGTATATTGGAACCCATCAAATGTAGATGATATTCTGATTCCGATCAACACAAAACTTCTTGGTATTTATCCGAATCCGTTCAATCCGTTAGGTGCCGGACGCAGCCCTGAAACGACCATAAGTTACAGTTTGAAAGAAGATACAAAAGTCTCTATTTCTATTTACAACATCAAAGGTCAGAAAGTGCGAACCCTGGTAAATAAAGAAGTAAACTCAGGTTATCACAAAGTTATCTGGAAAGGAAAAGATGATAATGGCAGGAATGTTTCCACTGGAGTTTATTTCTCAATATTTGATGTAAAAGACGATGGGGGAGATTTTACAAGCGTGAAGAAAATAATATTATTAAAATAGAGAATTAATAAGCCGTCGGCTTATTAAAAGGAGAAAAAAATGTTAAAATCTATGATTAATCCCGATTTATCGGGGAAAAAAGTATTGATGCCTTTAGTAGTAATGATGATTCTATTTACTACAGCATTTGCTTCTGAGAAATGGGTTGGTTTTACCAGTAATTCTGCAGAAGTTCCTCAGGTTACGGTGATAGAATCAGATCATTCAAAACTTATCCTGGATATTACAATCCCGGGTATGAAAGTTTACACTATCGAAGAGAAAGGTGAGATATTCCAGAGATTGGAATTGGTTAAGAACCACACAACTTATGATGTCGGGAAACCTGAGCTTCCTATGATAAACAAGATCATTGGGATTCCGGATAACCAAAGAGTGAGAGTGAAAATTCTAGAAGAAACAACGACAATTCTAGATAACTATAATATATATCCTTTCCAGACTCCAACTAAAGATGAGAAACCTCAGGAGTTTGTCATTGATCGAAGTTTCTATAATTCTGGAGCAACATACCCCGAACAGAACATCTATTTCGCAAATCCAGGTATCTGGAGAGATGTAAAGATCACTGGTTTCCATTTTGTTCCATTTAAATATAACCCATCAAGCAAAGAATTGGAAGTAACAACCAGTATTAAAGTAGAAATTGAATTTTACGGGTTTGATACAGAAAATGTTCTGAACAAAGATAAGAATTTAACCCCCGATTTTTACAAAATGTACGATTCTGCAATTATTAACTTTAATTCGCTTGGTTACACAACAGATAATACGCGTGATATTAGTATAAAATATCTAATTGTAACAAATACCGGTGCGCTTACAGCAATCCAGCCTTTTGCAGATTGGAAAATGCAGCAGGGATTCCCGGTTGAAGTGAGAACCCTGGAAACAGGTTTCCAGACAACAGGGGAGATTAAAGATTATATCTCACAACTATATAACAGTGATGATCTGGAGTATGTACTTTTAGTTGGTGATGCCTATCCCAGTGGCGGAACAGGACCGGATAATGTCCCGATGAATTACTGGACAGACACCTATTCTGATATCTGGTATGTATGTATGGATGGTCCAAATGATTACTATGCGGATCTCGCTGTTGGAAGGATCACCTATGATACTCCAGCAGAACTGGAATTACAGATGCAGAAACTTATGGATCACTATTTAAATCCGGATACTTCCACAAACTGGGGTGAGAATAGCATCCTTGTAGCACATTTAGAACAATATCCGCAAAAATATACTCTATGTAAAGAACAGATCAGAACTTTTAATTATTCTCTGCAGTCTCCCATATTCGAGCAATGCTATGGCGGGGCGGGAGCTAATAATCAGGATATTATAGACTGGGTTAACGGCACTTCAGGCGGTATTTTCAATTACCGCGGACATGGTAGCGAAACCGAATTCTGGCAATGGGGAGCTTCCGGCAGCTTCACAAATACACATATCCAGCAATTAACTAACGCCAACAGGTATTTTGTACTGTTTGATGTATGCTGCAGTAATATGGATATAGTGGGTTATAACGGAAATTGTTTATGTGAATCATTTATGAAATCTCCGGTAGCAGCAATTGCGATCAATGGTGCTATCGAACCTTCCTATACAATTCCCAACCATGATTATGATAAGGAAATGTATAAAGCAATATTCGATCAGGGAATTAATAACATTGGTTATATTACTAATTACGCTAATGTGTATGTAGTGAATAATCACCCCAGTTATGGTCCTCCCAATTTCAGAACTTATCTCTGGTTGGGAGATAGTTCTCTGGAACCCTGGACACTCCAACCTTCCGATCTGGTTGTAACCCACGATGCGCAGCTTTTCCTCGGACTATCTACTTTTGATGT
>JAGLWO010000258.1 GCA_023133395.1 Candidatus Cloacimonadota bacterium
TCATCATGTACTTCGTAAGAATTTATAATGATATAAGGTCCACCGCTTGGGATTACTTCGATTTCTTCAATAACAGGTTCATGGTTTTGTCTTGTAATAACCAGTTTTGCAATACCGGGATTTGTGAAAGCTTCGAACTCGAGGTTAACAATACCAGTCTCATCTATAAGAGCAGTTCCATATATCTCCCCATCCATTGTTAAAGCAACGTAGGAATAAGGTTCAGCAGTTACTTGGATTGTTTCTAATCCAAGGAATATTACATCAGGATATGTTGCAGCATTTACAGCTGGAACTCCTAAATATGCTTCAAGAGAAGGGTCACCCATAATTGAGTAAATTTCCCAATAGTAATTCACCATACCACCACCTTCGGTTACTGCCAGATTACCTCGATAGATCATACCTCCGGTAGTTGTAGTCCAATCAGAAAAATCTTCATCGTGGTCATGGAATAATCCATCATAAACTCCAAGACCGGTATCTTCGTAAGTTGGATTTGTTACAATATTACCTGCACCGACTCCCCACCAGTAATCTTCATCCCAATAAGTGCTGTTTGTACCACCAATATAACCAATTGCACCTTTATTTTCAGCCCTTAACCAGGCTTCACCAAAGCAAGTAGTAACTTCGAAACTATTGGTTGAACAGCAGTTCCCAACAGCGAGACAATATTCATGTTCGTTTTGTAATCCATTTATATCCGGAATAGTAAAGCTGGGATCTGCCCAGCTTGTTGAGCTACCATGAGCTGTATAATTAATATATGCTACCCCATCACTAACATGCTGAATAATTTGTGCTGAACAGCTTCCTGAATGAGGGTAGAGATATGTATGTGAAAAAATACCATGAGCTTCGTTAAAATAATATGTGGTTCCGTAGTTTATCTGTCCATTTCCCCATGTACTTCCATGGTAAGTATCCATTCCAGCTATCATAACCACTTCACCGAGGAAAGCTGGATCGGGCATTTCAAATTTTTCATATTCGAGAGTTTTATCTATCTGAGGTTGAAGTTCTGTGGTATTATTTGCAGAGAAACGTCCATAATACATTTCAGGAACATAGTCAGTTCCTTCCAGACGAGCATAGTCAAGATCGGTAACATGACCACCCGTACTTCCGCTCCAGGCAGGTATCTGGGAAACGTCTCCAACAAAAAGAATAAATGATGGAGCAGGATCTTCCGGAGTTGCAGCATCGTAGATGGTTTGGATAAAGTTTTTTATCGAAGTAGTTGTAGAACCAACACCGGGATCGTTTGTATAAGCTTCAATAATTTCAAATCCTTTTTCAATTTTCCATTCAATAAAGGGCTGAAGTTGAGCTTCAAACATCGGGTCTGAAATAATTATGTATTTCACGGGATATCTTGTTAACATGTCTCTACTTTCAAGTGGTGAATAATTAAAAATCGATTTTGAATAAACTGATTCAAAGTATGGAGAAAAAGTTTTTTCTCTTAAAGTAATAGTTTCTGACATATTTCCACGGTTAAAATCCATCTGAATATTAACATTGTTGTAAACTTTAATTAAGCCAGTTACAGGATTATACTTAACAGGTTCGAAAATAAGGATAAATAATCTTACACCACGCATTATTCCGATTTCTTCAACGGAAATTAAGTCATTGTCTGTAAAGTTATTAATGGAATATGCATTGGCATCATACATGAATTCGATTTTTGAAGGATCAACACTTTTTGGTACTGGAGGTTGGGCTGGAATAATCGGGTAATGAATACCAAATTCTTCAAGAGAGTATTCCGAGATTTCAAAATCAAGCGTAGTAACTTCAACTTCTGCTTCCAAT
>JAGLWO010000259.1 GCA_023133395.1 Candidatus Cloacimonadota bacterium
TATTTATGTCATTAGTTTTATATCCGGTTCTCTATTCCTTTATTTTGTATAAGAAGGAAGAAAAAAAATAGCAGCTTTTTTTATTTAAAGAATTATTTAAACGTGTCAGCTTATTAAAGTTGACACGTTTTTTTAAATTCCCAATTTGGCTTCCAAAATTTATTAAAGACAGGAGAATTTTAATGGCTAAAAAAGTAACGATTTTCGGAGCGGGTTTGGTTGTGAAACCAATGGTTGATTATCTGGCAAAACATGGTTATGATATTGTAATTGCCAGTAGGACGTTGAGTAAAGCAGAAAAACTGGCAGCACCACACACAAATGCAACAGCAAAACAGTTCCTATCCGATGATGAACAGGCAATGGAAGAATTTGTAAAAGCGAGCGACTTGGTTGTGAGTCTGCTTCCTGCAACCTATCATGTGAAAGTAGCAAAAAAATGTATTGAATTCAAAATAGATATGGTAACCACATCTTATATCAGTCCAGAAATGAGGGCTTTGGATCAAGAAGCAAAAGATGCTGGAATTGTCATTTTGAATGAGATCGGCGTTGACCCCGGCATCGACCACATGAGTGCTATGAAGATTTTCCATCATGTAGAAAATGGAGGTGGCAAGATCATCAGTTTTATGAGCTATTGCGGTGGACTTCCAGCTCCGGAAGCTAATACCAATCCTCTGGGTTATAAATTTTCCTGGGCTCCCAAAGGCGTGCTGAAAGCTGCCGGGAACGGTGCCCGTTTTATGAAAGATGGAAAAATTGTTGAGATCGAGGGAAAAGACCTTTTCCAGAATTACTGGTTTGTAGATGTGGAAGAAGCAGGTACTTTCGAAGCATATCCAAACAGAGATTCAATGGGCTACATAGAACTTTACGGATTGAAACACCTGAAAACAATGTATCGTGGAACTTTTAGAAATATAAGTCACTGTGATACCTGGTACATTATGTCTCAAATGGGATTCTATAAAGAAGATGAAATATTCGATAATTTGGAAGGAACGGTTAAGGAATTTGTCTTGGAAAAGATGCTCAAAATGGATAAAGATAAATGTCTGAAGACGGTTCTGATGAAAAAATACAACTTACCTGAAACGAGCGTGATCCTAAAGAAATTTGACTGGCTTGGTTTCTTTGATGATACACCGGTTCCTATTAAAAAGGGTGGAGCAGTTGATGTGCTCACAGCTATCATGCTGGATAAAATGTCTTATGAAAAAGGTGAACGTGACCTGCTGGTTCTTCATCATCAGTTCATTGCTGAATATCCGGACAAAACCCAGAAGATCACTTCTACGATGATAGATTACGGAATTCCCAATGGAGATACTTCAATGGCAAGAACAGTTTCCCTGCCTGCAGCAATCGGTGCTTGTATGATCCTTGAAGGCAAGATTACTGTGAAGGGTGTTCATATGCCCATCCTTCCCAATATTTATAATCCAATTCTACAGGAGCTGGAAGCTTTAGATATTAAAGTTGTTGAAAGATTTTATTAAGAAAATTAGTCACGAAGAACACGAAGGAAATCCTAAAAATCTCGTTCCCAAGTTTTTCTTGGGAATACTTTTCATTACGAAGAAAAACTTCATAATGAGGTAAAAAGGGAAAAATTGAAAGCACTTGGTATCGTAAAAGAAACAAAAAACAAATGGGAACGCCGCGTTCCTTTGAATCCTGAATCGGTGAAAAAACTTATAGATAAAGGATTTGAAGTTATTATTCAGCCATCTGAAATCAGAATTTATAAAGATGAAGAATATAGAAGGGTTGGAGCAAAAATCTCAAATGACCTAAGTTCCTGTAACTTAATAATTGGAGTAAAAGAAATCCCGATTGATGAAGTTGTTCCTGGAGTTCCACATCTTTTCTTTTCTCATGTAATCAAAGGGCAGGACTATAACATGCCACTTCTCCAAAAGTTTCTAAATACGAATGCTATACTTTTTGATTATGAAAAAATAGTAGATTCTAAAAATCGTCGTCTGGTTTTCTTCGGTATTTTTGCTGGCATTGCTGGAATGATTGAAACTCTATGGGGAGTTGGACAGCGACTAAAACAACAATACAAAATTGATACTCCATTTCTTAAAGTTAAACGTGCTTATGAATATGAATCAGTTCAAGATGCTATCAAACAACTGAAATTAGTTGGGAAAGAAATCTCAAAATACGGTTTACCGGATGAGATTACTCCCTTTAATATCTTTGTGCTGGGATACGGTCATGTTTCAGCAGGATGCCAGAGAATACTATCTGCATTACCTATTGTAAAAATTGATCCCGACAATCTAAAAAACCTTCAGAATAATTATAAAGGTAACAAAATTTATCTTTCAATTTTCAGGGAAAAACATTTAGTAGAGAGAAAAAATGGTGAGCAATTTGAACTTCAACATTTCTTCGATTATTGTTCAGAATATAATTCCAGGTTTGCAGAATATCTGCCATATTGTAGTGTTTACATGAATGCTATTTACTGGGATCCTGATTGTCCTGTTTACCTGAAAAAAACTGAGCTAGCTCAAATTCAGGGTAGAGATCAGAAACTGCTTATTATTGGTGATATCAGTTGTGATATTAAAGGGTCAGTGCAGGCTACAGTAAAACATACAACTCCTGATGATCCTGTTTTTATATACGATGCTAAAACTGGTGATGATACAAATGGATTTATTGGAGACGGTTTTGCTGTTTGTGCTGTTGACAACTTGCCATGTGAATTCTCAAAAGAAGCTTCAGATAACTTTTCTAAAATACTAATGCCATTTATGGAAAAAATGCTTTTGAATGATTATTCAAAACCCATTAAAGATTCTGATTTACCAGATGAAATTAAATCTGCGAGTATAGCTCATCAGGGGAAGTTAGAACCAGATTTTGAATATTTGGAAGAGTATTTAGCCACTAAGGCACAAAAATACAGAGATAAGTAAGATTTTCGCAATGGTTGACTTGGTTGAATTTATTAAATCGGCGATTAAGGAAAATAGAAAGATGACAAACAACTTTTTTGATATCTTGTCCCCAAGCCCCAGCTTGTGGACATAAAAAGTTTTCATTCCCAAGCAGGGGCTTGGGAACGAGGTTGAAAATCAGTGGCTGAAATAGGAGAATTTATGGGTAAAATAGGAACCGCAGGAAATAAAGGAAAATCCATCCGCTCGGATTGTTTTATTACTCTTGAAATAACAAATAGCGGTGGAATAAAAATAGATCTTCAAAGCAAAGTAAAATCTCTTTTCGGAGATTCAATAGTAAAGCTTTGTAAAGATAATCTAAAATTTTTCAAGATCAAAAATGCAAAGATCACAATTGAGGATACCGGAGCTCTGGATTTTGTTATAGTTGCCAGGATCGAAGCTGCCATTAAGCAATGTATCGATACTGATAAGGAATACCTTTTAGATGTAATTTCCCAAAATAAGGACCATACAGGAAAAGATCAAAATCGTCGTTCCCGCCTTTATCTTCCCGGAGATACTCCTAAATTATTTATGAATGCGGGAATCCACAGACCAGATGGAATTATTCTCGACCTTGAGGATTCCGTGGCTCCTTTAAAAAAAGATGAAGCAAAAATTCTGGTTAGAAATGCTCTCCGTTCTGTAAATTTCTATGGTGCGGAACGAATGGTTCGCATTAACCAGATTCCAAAAGGACTGGACGACCTGGAATATGTTGTTCCTCATTTTGTGAACCTTGTCCTTGTTCCAAAATGCGAAAGTGCTGAACAAATTCAAAAAATTAATGAAAAAATAGAAAAAATCCTGAAAGAGAAAAAACTCAATTACCCTGTATACTTGATGCCAATCATTGAAAGTGCTCTGGGAGTTATAAAAGCTTATGAAATTGCTTCTGCAGCAGAAAATATTGTAGCTCTTGCTATCGGGTTGGAAGATTATACAGCGGATCTTGGAACTCAAAGAACAATAGAAGGCGAGGAAAGTTTCTTTGCTCGATGTCAGGTTGTAAATGCTGCTCGTGCTGCTGGGATTCAGCCGATAGATTCAGTATTCTCTGATGTTTCCGATATGGAAGCGCTGAAAAATGTGGTACTGGAATCTAAATCTCTGGGATTTGAAGGAATGGGTTGTATCCATCCGCGACAGATAAAAGTTATCCATGAGAGTTTTGCTCCCAATGATAGAGAAATTGATAAAGCAAAAAAGATAGTTAATGCTTTCTATATTGCTACAGAAAAAGGTCTTGGTGTGGTTTCTCTTGGTTCCAAGATGATTGATCCACCTGTTGTGAAAAGAGCACAGAAAACGATTGAACAAGCGATAGAAACTGGGAAATTATCGAAAGATTGGAGATATGACCATGAAATCTAAAATGATAAAAAATGCAATCGGAAGAATAATTCCGACAGAAATAAATAGAAAACCCGCAATACCTTTCCAGGGTGTGGGAAAATACAAGCCAACCGGAAGGAAATTTGCTCCTAAAATTTCAACTTGTACAAATTATCCTCTTGATGGAAACAAACAAGTTCCAAGTTTAAAAGAAGCTCTCATCAAAGCTGGCATAAAAGACGGAATGACGATATCAACTCATCATCATTTCAGGAACGGTGACCTGATTGCAGTAGAAGTTTTTAAAATAGCATCTGACTTAGGAATTAAAAACCTGATGTGGTTTCCATCGGCTTCTTTTCCCTGTCACGAACCAATAATAGAATACCTGAAAGATGGAACTATCCACCATATTGAAGGAAGTATGAACGGACCTCTGGGAAGATTTACTTCTTTAGGGAATATGAAAGGAATGGGTGTTCTCCGCTCTCATGGAGGTCGTTACCAGGCAGTTCAGGATGGTGAGGTTCAAATTGATATTGCAGTTATTGCGGCTCCTACTGCCGATCCTTTTGGAAATGCAAACGGTGTGGAAGGTCCTTCTGCCTGTGGTCTTCTGGGCTTTGCCCTTGCAGATTCACAATATGCAGATAAAGTTATTGTGGTTACTGATAATCTGATAGAGTTTCCATGTATTCCCTGGCAGATTCACGGGAATTATGTGGATTATGTTGTGAAAATGGAGCAGATTGGAATTCCTGAAAAAATTGTATCTGGTACAACTGAAATAACCAAAAGCCCTGACAGACTTCTAATTGCAGAACTTACAGCAAAATTTTGTGAAGAAGCAGGTTTAATTAAAAATGGTTTTTCATTTCAAGCAGGAGCTGGTGGGACTGCTCTTTCAATTGGTGTTTTCTTTAGTGAAATAATGCGTAGAAAAGGAATTAAAGCAAGATTTGCCAGGGGTGGGAGTAATAAATATTTAGTTGAAATGCTTGATGAAGGTCTGGTAGATTATATTCTGGATGGTCAAACCTTCGATCTCGAAGGTGTTCGTTCTATGAGAGAAAATCCTAACCATGTTTATACAAGTCCGTTCACAAGTTATAATTATCATGGAAAGGGTAATTTCGCTGGAATTGTTGATATCGTTATCCTGGGTGCCACTGAAGTTGATCTGAATTTCAATGTTAATGTTGTAACTCATTCAGACGGATATTTGTTACATGGCATTGGTGGTTGGCAGAACTGTCTTTTCAGTAAAAATGTAATTCTTCCGATTCCATTATTCCGTGATAGAATTCCTGTTATTAAAGACGAGGTTACTACTATCTGCGGACCCGGAGAGCTTATCGATATTATTGTTACAGAAAGAGGAATTGCAATCAATCCTCTCCGAAAAGACTTAATTGACAAAATGAAGGATTCCAAACTTCCGATAAAACCAATCCAGCAACTAAAAGATGAAGCTGAAAGAATATGCGGTAAACCGAAACCTGCAGAATTTGAAGATAAAATTATCGCTGCTATCAAGTGGGTGGATGGGACAGTTATCGATGTAGTGAGACAGGTGAAGGAATAGTTAGCCACGAAGAACACGAATGGACACGAAAAAAACCTTGCGAATGGTTTGCTCCCCTTCGTAATGGGAGATTAAGAGGGGTTTTCTTAAACTTCGCAATGGTTGGGCTTGATAAGAAAAATAGATACGTAAACTTGTTCCCAAGTGAGTACTCCGGTTCTGACGGATTTTCTTGGGAATATAAAAAGGGGTGGATTTCATGAAGAAAGATATTTTAATTTTAATGTTACTGTTTTCAGTATGTTTGCTGTCCGCTAATATTTCCTTAAACAAATACGGTCACATTCAGGTATCGGAACAAACTTCTTTGGAGTATTTCATCGAAGATGGAGAATATTACATAGATATTGATGGAAATACTCTTATTGGAAACTCTCTTTTTGAAATCGAAAATGGCTACTTAACTTTAACTACAATCGAAGAAAACGTTCCCACCTGGCTTAGAATTTATGATATAGATGGAAATCTGAAATTTGAAAAAACCTTCAGGAAAGTAATTAATCTTACTGTTTCTGAAAATAAAAGACATTCAGCTTTTTTTGATGGAAAAGAGTTGGTTGCCTTGAATAATACTACGTTCAAACAGGAGAAATACACAGATTCAGTGATATTCGATATTGATGAAAACGGTGTTCCAATATATGCAGACAAGAACGGGAAAATTTATTACAGAAATGTATCTTACACGCTTCCTGAATT
The DNA here is from genome assembly GCA_023133395.1 of Candidatus Cloacimonadota bacterium. GTDB lineage: Bacteria > Cloacimonadota > Cloacimonadia > Cloacimonadales > TCS61 > JACNIV01. The sequence continues at coordinate 6,586 of JAGLWO010000259.1, forward strand.
CCCCCGAAAAATTATTTTATATAATAATGAACCTCTGTTCTTTACTTCCAAAAATGCTTATAAAATTAAGGAAGATTTAAAGAGAATTTTGAGCTTTTCAGGGAATTTCTTTGAAGCTAAAGTAATTGATAGTTCACTTTATTTTGTTGAAAAAATCATGGAGAATGGAGATTTCATTTTCAATTTATACAAAACAACTAATTTCATAGATATTGAAAAGCTGGAAGAAACTGTTTTAGAACGGGATTCAAATAGAACTCACGAACCGATTTACTCTCCTCTGAATTACGGTGTACCGAATTATCCCTTTCCGGTCGGAAATAGTTATGGCGAAATTCAACAATATGGAACTTTACTCTATCTTCATCCGGGAGTTGATTTCCTGGGAGATGATTATCAGGAAGTTTATTCAGTTCACGATGGATTTGTTAAAGCTGTTCTTACAACCGGTGGTGATCCGTATTGGCGGGTTGCCATTGCTAACGAAGATGTTTCGACCGAAACAGAAGGTTATCTTTATGCTCATCTGAACCAGGCTTCCATAACAGTGAATTTTGGAGATCAGGTGTACGCCGGAGATCTGCTGGGAACTCTTTATCCCTGGGGCTGGTATGATTTTACTCATATTCACTTTGCCAGATTGCAAGATGAGGGAACTATCTGGTTTGGGAACTGGTGGACGATTGATAATCCGCATATTGATGTGACCAATATCCAGGATACGATCCCTCCAACTTTTGAAAATGCAATTGACGACGAGCTTTTTGCTTTTCGTACAGATGGTGGAACTTACCTTGATCCGACAGATCTTTCCGGAGAATTTGATATTATTGTGAAGTGTCATGATATTGAAAATTCAGATTGGCGGATAGATGTATGGGATATCAGTTTCTCGCTTCATCCATCAAGTGATCCCGATTCCACAGTTTACCAGCAATTCTCTTTTGCATATGATATGCCGCTCGATACATATTTCTCCAGTTATTGGACTGATATCGTTCTTTACACTATCTATTCCCGCGATGCAACCTGCTATTCTATTGGGAATTATG
>JAGLWO010000026.1 GCA_023133395.1 Candidatus Cloacimonadota bacterium
GTATATGTCTTGCACCATCATTAGCCAATAGTGTAGGATAAGATGGATCCGGTGCATCACCATATTCAAGATCAGGTACAAAAGATGTAATTTCAAATGCCATATCACTGTAACGGGTTGGTGATGGTGTATTCCAAACTATACTTAGCCACGACATAAATAGTGTTTTTTCCGCAGCAGTACACAGAATAGGAGCAGTTGAGCGTGAACTCTCCTGCCAGCGCCAGATTGCATAGTTAGTAGGATCATTTGAAAATGCAGAAATATCCAACCAGTAGTATGTACTATCTATTTGTTCAAATGGTGCACTTAGAATGTACTCATAACTATAAATCATATCACCGCTACTATTAAACATTCCAGTAGCAGTTTCATTTACCTGAGAAAGCAGAACATCAACTCCCCAGATTTCCGGATCAAGAGGTAAACAGTTTGCAGGATCGTTAGCATGAATACTCAGATGGAAATGGTCAATGCCCGAATTTACAGCTTCATAATTACCCCACCAGTGAATATCCCTTACCAATCCACCATTGCATAGCCAATCATCCGCAATAGTAATAACATTATAAGGATCGGTATAATCATGGCAATGTAAACCAGGTAATTCTTCACATGGTAGTTGAGACCATTTTACATCAGGATCCTCAATGATCTCTACTCCATAATCTTCAACTTCACCATCTGGGGCTTGACCGGTGATTCCAAGACCACTTACAGTACTGAATCGGAAACGAGCAAATGTATTACCCGTAGTTGCAGTAACAGGAACATAATAGTTCAAGCAAACTGTGCTTGCAAAGTGAATGTAAACATCGGTAAATATATGTTCATTAGGATCAGTCCAGTCACCATCCGCATTGAAATCCATCCAGCCCTGCAAGTAACCTGGTGCGCTTGTAGTAACAATAACTTGTGCAGGACTTCCAGTCATGATCTGTTTAAAGATAACACCATCTTCATCATCTAAATTAGCTAAATCATCACCGGTTGCGGTTGCATCAGGCTGACCATCTAATTCAGAATCAATGCTAACTCCTAAATAAGTTACACCATCAAGTATATGTCTTGCACCATCATTAATTGCCAATGTTGGATACAAAGTGCCAGTTGTATCATCAGGTGCATCACCAAAGTCAAGTTCCTCTACTTCTTCTTCAACATGAAGCAGGCAATCTTCTGTTTCACCATCTTCAAAGACGCCACTTCCATCCCAATCATTTCCAACTGGAGCTTCAGTAATAGAGAATCGTACCCAGACATAACCATCATTAGGTCCGATCTGGAAAGATAATGGTGGTGGTAGAATTCCGGATAATGGACCACTATAGCCCAAGGGAACAACAAAATCGACTAGTACATGTTCAGGCGTCATAACACCGGCGCATTGGGTGGTTGCATCATTCTGCCATTGTCCATCATGGTTCCAATCAAAGAGAACATTTACATATCCATCCACAGGCATTGTGTTGGTTACATCAATATCAATATCAACACCCCAGTTTGCAGTTTGGCAAACAATTCCAAGTGATGAACCTGTAGCTCCCGGACAAGGGATCACCGCACCGGTTGCATCAATTGTGTAAGAATCCGGGGTAATAAGACCTGCATCTCCATCCTGGAAGCATTCATCTAAGTCATAAGCAGGGAAACATCCGGGGCAGGCTCCTGCATTTCCATCAGTTTCTATGTCAACCATAGGACCAAACCAAGACCAATTTTCACCAAAACCATGTTGGATATAAGAACCAACCGGTCCGACAGTGATACAGGTTGGGAATGAACCTGTTACACCAGAAGAAGGATAAGCAATTGCACTGGCTCCTTCAGGAGCATCACCAAAGTCGTATTCATATGTAACTTCTTCTTCGATTGTGACCCGGTAATCTTCCACTTCACCGTCATCAGCTAAACCGGTAAATGTTAAACCTCCCTGCATATTAAATCTGAAACGGGCAAATGTAGTTCCTAATGTTGCAGATGCTGGAACAGTAAAACTAAGTGTGTTAGTACCAGCAGCTACAGATACATCAGTAAAGATTTGATCATTTACTTCACCCCAGCCACCATCGATATCAAAGTCTATCCAGGCATTAATAAATCCATCTACAGAGACAGTAACATCTACATTTACCGATTGACCTATATAAAGAGGATTAACAAAAATGACACCATCTTCATCATCATTTCCATCGTTGTCATCACCGGTTGCGGCTGCATCAGGTTGTCCGTCAATTTCAGCATCAATACTAAATCCCATATAGATTAGAGAATCGATTATATGACGAGCTCCATCATTAGCCAGAAGTGTTGGATAAGTTGGATCTGGAGCATCACCGAAGTCGAGTTCTTCTTCCTCTTCTTCTGTTGTTATTTGGAATGCCAGGTCAATAGAGTCAGGATAATATTCATGACCCGGTGGGTATCTTAGTTCATTCCATAGACCAACAAATGGTGCCACATCCTGAACCCAGACAGCGTCATCATTCCAATGAGTTTCACTGGTTTTCCAGCCAAACATAGCTAGTGGATCCATAAACTCCGCTTGTACTTCCAGCCAGTAAATTATGGGATTTTCAGGAGTTCCTTCCTGCATAAATGCTTCTGCAGCATCTATGTAGAAATTATAGAGCCAGCACAGGCTATCCCCTATAGGAATATAGATTTGTTCGTGAGGATCAAACCACCCTTCAGGACCTTCATTATAAAGTTCTGAATCATACTCTCCAAACATAAAATCTCTCATCCATAGAACATCTCCCGGCATACTCCAGTCTGCTAGAACTCCAGCAGGGATATCTTCGTGAATGCTTAAATGAAAAATTACTGAACCCATATCTTCCGGTAGAATATCTTGATACCAGGAACCCCAGACATGAATATCCGTAATCAGTCCGGTAGTAGTACACAAGAAATCATCGGCCAATACAACGGGAGGACCGAACATGGGATTATTACTGGCAGTAACATCCATGCCGAATGGTGATAGATCAGGAAGTTGTTCCCATTTTATTGTACTTCCGGAAGAAGCCCCGGTTATAATAAAGTTAAATGTATCATCTGCAAATCCTCCAGTATAGGTCGCTCGAATCGTAATATTAATATTAACATCTGAAGTTACAACAGGATTTGCAGTGAAAACCAGCTCATTATTGGTATTGATCGTCAAAGTGAACTCTTCTAAGGAAAGATCCGTTACTACACTATAGCTTAGCAAAGCAACAGGTCCTTCGTAATAATGATCGAGATCAACACCGGTATAAGGTAACAGAGAAACATCAATGGATACATCCGGCAATGGTCTCCATTTGCGTGGTTCTACTCCAAAAAGTGCTCCTTGATAAAATCTATAGTCATGTGTGGGAAGAACAGGTGCTATAGCGTCTAAGGTGTAATATCCATCATACGATCCGCTCCAGCCAAAATTGACATGGTAATTATCATTAGCTACACCCTGGTAACCATCTATCACAAAGGCGTGACCATCACTATAACCACTGTTATACCCCTCATAAACAAGCGGACGATTGTTATCCAATTCGGTTTTCAGCATTGCATGCCAAACAGAAGGGGTAGCGCTATAGTTATTTCTTTGGTCATAATATGAATTAGGATCATATTTAAAGTGATTCTGTAAAGCGCTTAATGCTGAAGCAGGAACCGCACCTCCAATCCAGGCTCCTGAACCATATAGTCCGTAATTCATTTCTGCTCCAACTCCTACATGATATAAAAGTGTATGGACAGAAGGAGTTACAGCTGTTACATTATTTGGCATTGTTGCCCAATTATAGGTAGTTGCCCCATAGTTTGCAGATTGTGGTCCATAAGTAGCATGAGTATAACTATGTGTTCCTTCCCCTGTTGCAGGATGAGCATGATATTTCATTACTTGTGCAGTTGCTGTAGCAGTACATCCAGCCCAGACATAACCATTACCTGGTGTATTTGGATCACTCGGGATTGAACCCGCATCAGCAGGACAACTCTCGTTGTAAAATTGTCCTTGATTCCAGGTAGTAGATAGTAGTGGTCCTACTGCTCGCACATTCTCAGGCACAAAAATATCAGTCGTAACTTTAAGCCGGTTCCATTTATCTACTGTTTTCTGTGGAGGTGATAAATCATTATTTCTGGCATAAAGAATTTGCTCTCTAAAACTGGCAAGCATAGCATCGAATTGGGGTGGATGATTTTCTAAAGTGTAGTTATGTTTAAATACATAACCAAGAATTGGAACTGCAATATCATCCGCCGCAACAATCACAAATCCGGTTTTATCAAAATTGAAAATATAGTAAATATTATCTGCATTTTCCGTTTCAATAAAACTTTCGACAATCTCAAAATAATCTGGTGCCTTATCATTCCTTTCAAAATACAAATTCATGGCAACCTGTTCTGCTGTTGTTTGTGTTACTGCAGCAGAATAGACCATTGAAGGGATAATTACAATAATGGCTAAAATCAATAAAATAGTTCTACTTTTTTTCATAAAACCTCCTTTGCTTTAGAACTAAAAAAAATTAATAAACTTAAAAGCGATATTAACACTTAAAACCTAATTTTCGATATTATTCTACTAATACTTTCCAAGCATCTATGATTCGTCAAAAATCTTCTTCTATATTATATTTGTCAATTATAAATTTTTACATATCTTTAAAAAACTTTATATTATTCCCTAATAGCAATTATTAACATCCTCTTTAACAACTCATTTGTCTACAATTATAGATTATCAGTATAGTAAATAATTTTTTTATTATACAATATATTTTATAAAATTTAGATCTAATAGACAAAATTTATATATTTAGAAGGATTATATACTCTGATGTGAATATGGTCTTGATGAAACTCATTAAAGACAACGAAAAGGATACAGATAAAAAAATCCTATAACTGTAACTCACTGAAAATAAAAGAAAAACCGCTAACTGCAATGTTAACAGCGATTATAAACTTTGGTGGGCCCAAGAGGAATCGAATGAGCCAAAGGCTCACAAGCCTCTTCAAAGGCGCAGCTTTATCCGCCGTTCTTTTTGGCGGATTTATCCGCCTTTGCGGATGGCGGACTCTGACTTTTTTCCAGGTGATCCAACCATTTCCGTCCTCTTCCGCTTTTCAAATATTTTTCTCGCTTTCTTGCGCTTGCATAATCCGGATATTCCTCTGTATATAATAATTTAAATTCACCGATAACCTGGCTTCCCTTTGATGATTTTATTCTGTGTTCATCAAGTCTTCTTTCCAGATTATTGGTGATTCCGATGTAACGCTTCTTTCCTGTTAGAACATAAACTGTAATCATAAGCCTACTCTTTGCATTTTTTTATTAAAATAAAAAAGCCCCGAAAATCGAGGCTTTACTCTGGTGGTCTCAAGTAGATATTATAAGAAATCTATTCATCCAGCATCGAGAAGAAATTGAGGAAACTATCAGTATTAGTAAAAGCTTATTCACCCTTTTGGAACATTGATATCATAGTTCAAAAATTTTCACTTCAATAATATCATCTTCCTAACTTTCTGAAAATCACCTGCTTTCAGCTTGTAGAAATAGATTCC
>JAGLWO010000260.1 GCA_023133395.1 Candidatus Cloacimonadota bacterium
ATCTGGGTTTTGTAGTTTTTAATTATGAAATCTTTTGCTTGTATCTCTCTTTTTTCCTTCTTGGATTTTAAAATAAATTTTGCTTCGTATATTATTAAGGGAGGATAGGAATCAGCACAGGGTGCAGCATTTACAATATTTCCGCCGATAGTTCCTCTGTTTCGTATCTGTTTTGAACCGATCAAGCAGCAGGCTTTTATCAGGAGTGGGAAATTCTTTCTTATATGTTGGTTTTCCAGTATTTTAGAGAAAGTGACTGCACTTCCGATTGTGATTTCTTTGTTTGTAATGGAGATTTTTTTTAGCTCTTGTAAGGGGTTGATATTCAAAAGTTTGTGAGAACCTGTTTTTCTCCTCAGTTCAATTAATACATCTGTTCCTCCTGCAAGAATTTTATATTTTTCTTTTGAAAGAAATTCAAGAGTTTCCATTAGGTTTCGGGGTGAGTTTGTTTTCACATTTGTAATTCTGGGGGTTTGTTTTTTGATTTCATTAATATTACGTAACTCGTCGAGAGCGATATGACTCTGCCTTGATGGTTTTTTTAGATTTTTTCCAAGATATACTTTTTCAAGGGTTAATGGAATTTCATAGGAATGTTTTCCTGTAGCGAATTTCAGTGCATTGTTAATTGCAGCAGAAGTTAATTCCAGAGTTGGTTCACCAAGGCTTTTTGCACCATAAGGTCCATACTTATCTGGATTCTCAATGAAAATTGGTTCGATCTTATTAATATCCTTTACCGTTGGGATAAGGTATTCATCGAAATTGGTAGATTTAACTACTCCGTTTTGGATGTTATAATCTTCCAGGATTGCGTAACCGATTCCCTGTGCAACACCACCATAGACCTGTCCTTCTGCTCCCAGTTTATTTATAACTCTTCCAACATCATGAGTAGCAGTTACTTTGAGAATATCGATTTTACCGGTGCTCGTATCGATTTTAATCTCAGCAACATGACATCCATAGACATAAGTAAAATAGGCTGTGCCCTGTCCGGTTTTTTCATCCCAATCTACATGTGGAGCTTTAAACCAACCATATGCAGAAAGATTTACTCCCGCTAGATAAGCTTTTTCAGCAGCTTCTTCAAAATTGATAGGTTTAATATCTCTTTTATTTTTTTTACGTGAAATAAATCCCTTTACCCAAACAGTTTCGTTGATTTTAGAAACCTGTAGTTCATCTTTTATTATACTGAAAATATTACTCTTAACCTGTTCAGCCGCATCTTTTACTGCATTGCCACCAGTTAAAGTAGCTCTTGAGGCAACTGTTGGTCCTCCATCAGTAACTGTAGCAGTTTGAGGTTCTAAGAAAACGATCTTATTTAAGTTAATACCTAAAACTTCTGCGGTAATTTGGGAAAATGCTGTCTTCATTCCCTGACCATTTTCATTTAAACCAGCAAGAATGTAAACACTGCTATCTGCCTGAACGGAGACAATCGCTGATGTTGCATCAGTACCTTCCGCACCTAAAGAACATCCACGGAAACTACAGGAAAGCCCGATGCCATATTGGAAGCGTACGTTTTCGTTATTAAGCTTTTTGTATTCATTAATTTTTTTATTATAATTTGATTTTTTTATAGTTTTATCAATTACTTCGGAAAGGGAAACCTTATGCTCAGTGAGCTTTTGTCCACTAGCAGTAATGCTTCCTTGTTTAAGACCATTAATTTTCCTTATTTCAGCAGAAGAGATTCCACAGATTTCTGCAATTTCATCCATAAGAGATTCCTGTGCAAAAATAACCTGAGGTGAACCAAATCCTCTGAAAGCTGCAGTATATGTATTATTTGTGTAAACACCTTTTATATCGGTTTCTACATTTTCAATTTCGTAAGGACCTGTAGCTTGAACTACAGAGCGCCAATTAACAAAGAATGTCTGAGAGGAATATGCTCCGCTATCAGCAATGATGTCAATCTTCATAGCGTTGATCTTACCATTTTTATTGAAGCCGACTTTATATTTCATATAATAGGGATGTCTTTTGTAACTTTCCTTAATTGAGTCTTCTCTTGCGTAAGTCAATTTTACAGGTTTTCCTGTCATTTTGGAAAGTAGTACACAACGGCAAGCCATGTAATTTATCACATCATCTTTACCACCGAAAGAACCTCCAAGAGTTGAGCTCATCACATTAACCTGATTCATATTTAATCCCATGAATAGAGAGACTACTTTTCTTGTTGTATATGGGTTCTGGATTGATCCGTATATTTTAAATCCTCTGGAAGTTGGATCAGGAACTGAAGTAACGGATTCAGGCTCAATATAGGAATGTTCTACAAATCCGGTTTTGTATTCTCTTTCAATAATATGATCAGATTGTTCAAAATTTTTTTGTACATTTCCTTTTCTGAGAGGATAATGGACAACAACGTTACTTTTATATTCTGGATGAATAAGTCTGGAAGTGGGTTTAATCGCTTCTCGTGGGTCAAAGATACCCTTACTAGGTTCGTACTTAACTTGGATCAAATCTGCTGCTTTATATGCGATTTCTTTTAATTCTGCAGCAACAACTGCGATCACATCTCCTGAATAGAATACTTCATCTTTTACAATTGCATACTGGTCTGCTCTAATTGGACCGAGTATCTTTTGACCGGGGATATCTTTGTACAAAGCTATTGCTTTAACTCCCTGTAACTTTTCAGCTTGTGAGCATTCTATTTTTAATATTTTTCCAACTGGAATATCGGTATAACGAACAGCAGCATAAAGCATGCTATGAAGTTTAATATCATCTCCGTAAATTGCTTTGCCTGTAACTTTTTCATAAGCATCGACGCGTTGAACTTTTTTCCCAATAATATTGAACATAATTTTTCCTTTGAAGGAAATTTTAATATCTATTTTAAATTTTTAATTTCCGTGTCAAATTATAAATTATCTAATTCAAGATTGAATTCAGTTAAAAAAGTAATTATAACTAACTTGGTTGACATAAGAAGATAGATACAAATATTTGATTCTCATAATTGTCACTGGATAGTGATGGAGGAAAAATGAGAAAGTACATTTTCGTACTTCTATTTGTGGTTACTACTCTTTTGAATGCAGATATTGAAATTTTGGAACAAGCACCAGAAAGAATTATTATTCAATTTGATATTAAGGACTTTTCCATTTCTGAAAGTAAGAATTTCGCTTTTGTAAATATACAGGATTGGACAACAGAAACAGTACCGGGAACTCCTGATCTGCCATTTAAAATTTTAAATGTGGCAATTCCTCCAAATGGAAAGATAAAAACCAGAATTATTTCCAAAAATATCCAAAAACAGACTTTATATAAAACCCTTTCTCCTGTTCCTCGAATTCAGAGGGGTGGTAGAACATTTGAATATATCTATGAAATCGATGCTGAACTTTATGCAAAAAAAATAAGTGAACATGTCCAAATTCTGGAAGAGACTCGTTATCGATTTTACTCAATTATCCAAGTTAGGATCACACCTTTTTTATATGATTCAAACACACAGAAATTAACCTTTTGTGATAGAATGGTTCTCCAGATAGATATCGAAGGAGATACTTCCTTTAGGAATGAAATTCAGGATAAATTTGATTTTATATACAAGGATTTTATTCTCAATTATGAAACTTCAAGATATTGGAGAACAAAGCAAATAAAACAGATAAACAAAATACCCTTTGAAAAGTCAGATTTCTGGTATAGATTCGAGGTTGAACAGAAGGGTCTGTATAAATTGGCTTTTGAAGAACTCTCCCAGCTTCCATCCTTTTGTGAGCCTGATTCAATTCGGATTCTTACAATGTATAGAAAAATAATAAATGGCGACCCGCAAAATTATGAATTCGAGCTTATCGAAGTTCCTGCATTTGTGGATGCTGGAAATGACGGGTCTTTTGATGAAGATGATAACGTTTATTTCTTTAAAGAAAATTATGAAGACCCAGGATTACCGATTCATTCTACAAAAAAAATATATTGGTTAACCTTTGGCGGGTACTATGAAAGCAGACCATTGAGAATTGTTGATCCGTTAAATAAAGATTCAGCAATTCCTGTGGAAAATTTTGAAAGAAAAAAGATAATACAACCTCCTTCCAGGGAAGATATTGATGCAATCATCATTTATCCCGAAGAAAATGTTTTTCAAACTCAATCTGAGGAACTTGAAGGCTTTCATCCCGAATTGAATTTTGAACCTAAAAGCCAGGCTGATATCTTTGCTGAATACGGACAGGAAGATCCGATGGCAATAAAAAGTTATTTAGATACTATGCACGTTAACCACCCGGAATTAATGTATGTCATTCTGATGGGTTCTGGGACAAGTGAATGGAGTAATCCCACAGAAAAAAATAAAATTATGGTTTATGAAAATAGTGATGATGAATTTGTGGATTTTAATAATGATAACAGACCTGAACTTATTATTGGAAGATTGCCTGCTCAAAATGAAAATGATATGAATTTTTTAGTTGAGCGAATAAGAAAATATATTGAAGAGCCTACTCCTGGTTTCTGGAGAAATTGCATTCTAATACTTGCTGATGATGAACATAAAAGAGGTGGATATGAAGGATTTGGTTCATCCGCTATGAATCATAGTAGACTTGCTCAGGAAACCGGAGAACTTCTAAATGATGCTGTTTATGTCGATAAAGTGATGGCAATCGAATACAGTTTTGATGAATACCAGAATAAACCGGGAGCTCGTGAATCAATGGTTACTAGAATAAATGAAGGGCGATTGGTGTGGTATTATATCGGTCATGGAAATGAGGATGTACTTGGTGATGAGGATTATTTCAGGGGGTCTGTTCACATGCAACTTTTGGATAATGTTGATCACCTTCCTCTTTTTGTTGCTGCTTCCTGTGAAGTAGGTAGGTTTGACGATCCCGCATTCGACTGTATAGCAGAGAGACTTCTATTTCTGGATAATGGTGGTTCGATAATTTCCATAGCTGCCAGAACAATAAGTCATCCGGACCCAAATACTACATTGATGAAATATTTTCTTATGAACGCTATTAATAACAGAGAGAATGTCGGTTTTTCCTTACTTGATGCAAAATTAAATTCAGGAGCTTCAACTCCTAATAGCCGAGTATATAATATTCTTGGAGATCCGATTATTTTAGTTACTCAA
>JAGLWO010000261.1 GCA_023133395.1 Candidatus Cloacimonadota bacterium
CATGTGGGATGTTCCGGGTGGACATATTGAACCGGATGAAACTCCCGAAGTATGCATAATCCGTGAAATGAAGGAAGAGATGAATATTGACTTGAAGGATTTTCAGCTTTTCTGCGAGAAAGAATTCGACGACCGCATCGAATATACCTATTGGAAAAAAGCCAATCTTGATATTGAAAAAATCGATTTAATGGAAGGACAGTGCCTGAAGTGGTTCACATGTGAAGAAGCAAGAAACACAGAACTGGCTTACGGGTTTAACGAGATAGTGGAAGAGTTTTATCAAACCCTCATATTTCCCTTTTAACGAGGACAAATATCAGATTATTTTTCCTCTATTTAGGAAAAATCTTGAATATTCACTAGTTTTTTAAAGAATGTTTCCCTATTTCAGGGACAAAATACTACATTTGTTTCCTTGAAAGAAGGACAATCTCTGTTTAATCACTACTAAAATATAAAATTATTCCAGCTTGGAAATGGTGTTTACAAAAATAAAAAAACTAATATATTATTTGACGTCTAAACATCCTTAAAGCTTTTTTTGAATTGTAATCTTTCTTCCTGTTTATTCCAAATCTGGAGGTGATTATGAAAAAGATGTTTTTATTTATTCTATTCATCAGCATTCCCATTATCCTGATCTGTCAAACCGATTGGACTTTATTAAATTCCGGCACAACTCAAGACCTGAACTCGGTTGATTTCTTTGATGAAAATAATGGTTTGGTAGCTGGAGTCAATGGGCTGATCTTAAGAACAATAGATGGTGGAAATAGCTGGATCAGTATAATTTCCGGAACTTCTAATAATCTCAATGGAATCTCTTTCGTGAATGCAGATACCGCTGTTGTGGTTGGTGATGGTCCGATCATTTTACGCACAACCGATGGAGGAGCAAGCTGGGTAGTTATTACAGTTGGTGTATATAGCAATCTTATTTCAATTGATATCGATATCATAGGAAACGGCATTGCCGGTGGTACCGATCAGACAATTCTCAAAACAGATGATGCGGGGGCTACCTGGTCTATTACCCAGACAGGTTATATGGGTGGTGGCTGGCAAGGTGCTCAAATGGTGAATGGATCTATCGGGTTTGTTTTTGGTTCAAATTCAATTTTCCAACCATTTGTAGGAAAAACTACAAATTCCGGTACAAGTTTTAGTTTTTACAATTTCTATTTTGTACAGGGTGCTGTAAGTTATGAAGGTAAGCTTTATGATGGTTACTTCTTTGATGACTTTAATGGCATAACAGCCGGCAGAAGATGGGATGGCTATGGCTGCATTTCATCTACTTCAGATCTTAATAACTGGACGACACAACACTTTCCTACTTCCTTCTACGGTATAGATTTCTCAACGGAAACCGATGGCTACGTGGTGGGAGATAACGGAACGATCCTTCATACTACCGATGGCGGAACTGTTTGGGAAGCTGAAGATTCGAGTGTATTTTCTCAATTAAATTCAGTTTTATTTGTAAATGAAGATCTGGGCTTTATTGCCGGAAATGGTGGTGTGATCCTGAGAAAGCAAGAAAACACAATTTATGTTTCTGGTGATGTCTCCGGTATCTGGAGTGCAGATACTGTGAAGGTTATTGGAGATTTAACAATTACTGATGGCGAAGCTTTAACAATTGATCCAGGAACTTATATTGAATTTCAGGATTTATATGGCTTTAATATTCAAGGTTGTTTGCTTGCTGTAGGAACAGAACAGGACACTATAATTTTTACTGCCATTGATACATGGCATGGAATTCAATTTAACGAAACTCCAACTACAAATGATTCTTCTAAGATCGTATATTGCAAATTGCATTACGTTAGCCCTGATAATACCAGTAGAGGAGCAGCTACAATCTCAAATTTCAGTAAACTACTAATCTCTCATTGCTTAATCTCAGATAATGACCTTGAATACATTTCTGGCGGTGGAATCTCGTGTGCAAATTCTAGTCCTGTTATCGAATTCAACATTATTAAAAACAATTCTTCTGCAATTGGAGGTGGAATGTTCTGTAATTTTAATTCGCATCCAATCATAAGAAATAATATCATAATAAATAACTCTGGTCTTCTGGCTGGAGGTGGAATAATTTGTAGAAATTCCAGCAACCCGATAATAATCAATAATATTATTTCTGAAAATAGCGGTGGAATTACAGGTGGTGGGATTAATTGCAGTTCGAATTCAAGTCCTCTGATAATAAATAACTTAATAAATAATAACTCAGCGACTTTTAGTATTTTTCCACCTCGTGGTGGTGGTATTTATTTAGATGAGTCAAATGCTATAATTATTAATAATACAGTTACAGCAAATTTGTGCATTACCGGAGGAGGATTATATTGTATTAATTCAAATCCAATCATAATGAACTCTATTTTCTGGGATAATGGTCAAAATAATATTTTTATTGGATCTAATAGCAATCCAGTTATCACATACAGTGATATACAGGGGGGTTATACAGGTGAAGGTAATATAGATATCGACCCACTATTTTGGGGAACTGGAGAATATCCTTATTTTTTATTAGATGATTCTCCCTGTGTTAATGTCGGGACACCAGATACAACCGGTTTGAATTTGCCAGAATTTGACCTGGCTGGAAATCCCAGAGTTTTTGGTGGAAGAATCGATATGGGTGCTTATGAAAATCAAAATGTTGTTGTTGGAGCTGAAGATAACTCAGAATTGAAAATTTCTAATTTCAAATTATCAAACTACCCTAATCCATTTAACCCAAGCACAACAATTTATTTCTCATTAAACACCGAAAACACCGAAGGCACTGAATTAATAATCTATAATATCAAAGGACAGAAAGTGAAGCATCTTGTCAGCAATCAATTTCCAGCGGGACAGCATTCAATTATCTGGAACGGAACCGATAATAATGGTAAATCTGTATCTTCAGGAATCTATTTCTATGAAATGAACTGCGGAGATTATACTTCTGTAAAGAAAATGATTTTGATGAAATAAGGAAATTTCGCCC
>JAGLWO010000262.1 GCA_023133395.1 Candidatus Cloacimonadota bacterium
TTGAATTCCAAAAAAGAATATTCCTGCCAAAAGAGCAGGAGTTAAAGCTAATACAACCTGCCACATAACAGAAGGGACAGAGATACGCTGTTTTATATGAGGTGAAGCAGAAACAGCATAAACATCACTCATATATCCTCCAAATAAATTAAAAATTTAGAATTATAAATATAAAAATTATTTTCCTGCACCTCGCACCCCGCACCTCGCATCTTGCTCCCTGCACCTCGCACCTTGCACCCTATTTTCTATTCTTCTCAGAAATTTTTATCTTACCAATATCGATCCACTGGATCAGCTTAATGTGAGAAGGGCAAACATAAGCACAACTTCCGCATTTCATGCAATCCATAACACCGTATTTTTCTGTCATTTCCCAATCTTCATGACGAACATTATGGGCAATAAGACTGGGGACAAGATTCATGGGGCAGACGTCCACGCATCTACCACAACGCAGACAGGTGCTTTCTTCTTCTTTATGAGCTTCTTTTTTATTGAAGAGAATCAGTCCGGAGCTTCCCTTTGTCATGGGTGTTTCCAGCGATGGAATGGCAAATCCCATCATTGGTCCTCCAGAAATAACTTTGCCAATTTCTTCATATGTTCCATCACAAAAATCTAGAAGGTCAGAAAATAATGTTCCTATACGAGCTTTTACATTCTTAGGATTTTTAACGATTTTCCCACTTACAGTTATGACTCTGTCTATGAAGGGTTTTTTGTATCTTAAAGCTTCATAAACAGCAATTGCAGTTCCCACATTCTGCACGACCACTCCAATATCCATTGGAAGCCCACCTTTGTTGGGAACTCTCCGTTTTGTAGCAGCATATATCAGCTGTTTTTCAGCACCCTGTGGGTATTTAAGTTTAAGACCAATGACTTTTATATTTGATTCATTTTTGAGAAGTTTTTTAAAAAGTTTAATTGCGTCTGGTTTATTCGCTTCAATGCCCACGATTCCTTTTTTTGCACCGAGGATTTTTTTTAATATTTTTAAACCATTAATAATATCATCTGCCTGTTCAAGCATTATACGATAATCTGCAGTAAGATAAGGTTCACATTCCACACCGTTCACAATAAGTGTATCAATAGGTTTTTCAGGAGGAGGAGAGAGTTTAACATG
>JAGLWO010000263.1 GCA_023133395.1 Candidatus Cloacimonadota bacterium
AACCTGAGGTAAGAAGATTTAAACCACGATTTTTTTTTAATTCGTTCAATTGCGAAACTTCATAAGATAAAGAAATTCCAATTGTAGGTTTTCCATAAACTTGTTTTAAAAGTACTTTCATTCCATTATCAAGCCTGGTTTCATAAAATTCTTTTTTTTGAGTTATTTTCGAGATCTTTTTATCAACCAGATTCAATCTCTTTTTAATTTCGGTTTTATCAAATTTTCTGTTGCCATAATGGAAAATATAAAGATGATCCTTCTTAAAATATTTTGAGATAATCTGATTCAATTTAGAATTGTTAATACTCTCGATAATATCAGGATATTTGAATAGATTCTCATACCCGGTTAAAATCTCCTCACATCCCAGGCTTGCAGCCAGAGATTCAACATACTCAAATGCATAACGATAAAAGAAGATAAGCTCTTTTTTGTGGTCTTTTAATTCGATTTCATTTATACCAAAGCGGTAGAACTGTTCTAATTCTTCTAATATTATCTTACAAATTTTTGTAAGGTCTGCATTCTTTTTCGGCATCACCAGAATAATCGAAGCTCCACTGTTTATACCGCTCAGGGAATGGACTTTAATGCTGTCTATGAGTTTCTCATTATCAAACAATCTGGTATAAACATGGGAATTTTTCCCGATTGCAAATGCTTTCATTGCCAGAGATAATGGATACGAATCCGGATTTGTTTCAGCAAGGTCTGGCAGGACAAAAGCAAGAATGTCGTTTGAAATGTTCTTCTCAATCGAAATTATTTTCGGTTTTTCTGGATAATCCTCTGCCACTTTTTTTATCTTTTCAATTTTGTTTGGTTTCCAGTTACCAAAATGGGAATTTACTGCGTTCATTAATTTTGATTCTTCGAAATCCCCGGAAGCAATTAGAAAGCAATTATTTGAAGAATAGTATTTTTTGTAAAATCGCTTTAATCTTAAATATGTAGCATTTATCAAGGATTCTTTATTCCCGATTATGGGGAATCTATAAGGATTTTTCTTAAAGTAATTTTTTGCAATCTGTTCCAGGAAATATTCTTCAGGATCATTTTTAAACTGCTTTAATTCTTCTATCACTACCTTTTTTTCAGATTCGAATTCCTGTTTACTGTAATTTGCATGTCGCGAAAGTTCTGTCAGGATTTCGATTCCTTCCAAAACAAACTTTGAAGGTAAGGTAATATAAAGACAGGTTGTATCATATTCTGTGTAGGCATTAATGGAACCACCAAGATATGTAACACGTTCCATTATCGAGTTCTGTGGGAACTTCTCTGTGGATTTGAATACGAGGTGCTCAGTAAAATGTGAGTAACCTGCTTCTTCCCTCCTTTCCCAGACAGAACCAATTCTAACATAAAGCTGTAAACAAACCAGAGGATTAGAATTATCCTTTGCTAAAATTATTTTAAATTTATTATTCAAGGTTTTAGAAATTACATTCATAAGTCTATCCTAAAAAG
>JAGLWO010000264.1 GCA_023133395.1 Candidatus Cloacimonadota bacterium
TGGCAGTAACCATTATTCCTTCAAAAGCTGATAAAAAATTTGCCAGGTATGTTTTTAAAGAACTCTTAAAACTCGATAAACCCATCCTGGGAATACTTCGTGAAGGAAACCTGTTTTTTGATGTTCTTACTATTTTTGAAGAAGATATCCCATTTATAGCAAAAGTGGTAAATTCAATTATGAGTAAAAAAATGAAAATGGAGTAAACAGTGAAAATTGTTGATGCAAAAGGATTTTTATGTCCCAAACCTCTGATTATGACTAAGAAAGTT
The DNA here is from genome assembly GCA_023133395.1 of Candidatus Cloacimonadota bacterium. Classification (GTDB taxonomy): domain Bacteria; phylum Cloacimonadota; class Cloacimonadia; order Cloacimonadales; family TCS61; genus JACNIV01. The sequence continues at coordinate 273 of JAGLWO010000264.1, forward strand.
TTGAAGGAAGTCTCTCTTAATGAACAATTTGTGGTTCTTATCGATAATGAAGTATCTATGCAAAATGTTACTCGTTTGCTGAAAGATAACAATGCCAAAACAGAAGCTTCAGAAAAAAATGGAGTTTACAAAATAACAGTTACTAAACTTAAAGAAAATATTTCTAAACCTGAAGTTGAGGAGTATTGCGAAGTTCCGGAACCAAAAAAAGGAAAACATGCTTATGTGTTCAAGACTAATGGCGTGGGCTCTGATGAACTCGGTCAGATGCTGACCGAAGGTTTTCTGGATACAATAAAAGAAGTAAAGCCTTTTCCAGATAAGATCATTTGTTTTTATAAAGGAATATTCCTGACTCTGGATGATTCACCTTTCCTGGAGAAATTACAGGAACTAGAAGAACTTGGGATTCAAATATTAATTTGTGGGAATTGTGTAAATTTCTATAAAGTTAAAGATAGAGTAAAAGTTGGAATTGTTTCCAATGCTTATGATATTTTAAAAGCTTTTACAGATGCCAATCATCTGATATATCCATAATTTTAAACTGGAGTTCAAATGGATTTTGATCTATTATCTACCGTAAAACAAAGCGGATGCAGTATCAAGCTTCCTCCTCAGCAATTAGCTGAAATTTTGAGTAAATTGCCCAAACCAAGTCACCCAAATTTATTGGTAGGAATCGATACTTGTGATGATGCGGGTGTTTATAAAATATCGGATGAGATTGCTCTGATTCAAACTACTGATTTTTTTACTCCGGTTTGTTCAGATGCTTATGAATTTGGGCAGATTGCAGCTGCAAATTCACTGAGTGATGTTTATGCTATGGGTGGAAAACCGCTTACTGCATTGAATCTAGTTATGTTCCCTGATGATAAAATACCACTGGAAATCTATACTCAAATGCTGCAGGGTGGAAATGATAAGGTCGAAGAAGCTGAAGCTATTATAGTTGGTGGTCATACGATCAGTGACTACCCACCGAAATATGGATTGGCAGTTACAGGAATAGTTCATCCTGATAGAATAATAACAAATGCAAATGCAAAAGCAGGTGATGTTCTGATTTTAGCTAAACCTCTGGGAACAGGTGTTATAATTGCTGGAGAAAGATTGAATGAAGTTTCTGAAAAGAATTACCAGGATATGCTGGATACAATGAAGCTTTTAAACAAGGATGCATCCGAAATTATGCAGAAATATGATGTGAAAGCAGCAACTGATATAACCGGTTTCAGTTTTATCGGACATGCAAAAAATATTGCAGAAGCAAGCAATGTAACTTTATCAATTGAGAGTAAGAAAATCCCGATTCTGGAAGGTGCATACGAGCTTGTCGATATGGGGTGTATTCCCGGAGCTACATTTAGAAATCAGAAATTCCTGGAAAAATTCTGTAAGTTTAACAATGTA
>JAGLWO010000265.1 GCA_023133395.1 Candidatus Cloacimonadota bacterium
ATAGAGCCGAAAAAGCAACTTGAAATGATGACTAATAAAATTAATAATAATTTTTCCATAGTTTCTCCTATTCAAAAACACTTATTTCAGTTAAATACTTTAAAATGATTCCAATTCCTAAAATATTTATAAGCAAATTAGAACCCCCGTAACTGATAAAGGGTAAGGGGATGCCAGTTGTAGGTACGATACCGATATTCATTCCGACATTAATAAATATCTGGAAGGTTATATATGCTAAGATTCCCATAGCAGCAAATCTGAATTCCTTTCTTTTTAAACTAATAATATTTCTCGATATTCTAAACACGAGCAAAAAATAAATTAATAGAAGAATAGTGCAACCTAAAAATCCAAATTCTTCACCAATAACAGAAAATATAAAATCAGTATGATGCTCAGGCAAGAAATTAAGGTTCTTTTGTGTACCTATTAAAAATCCTTTTCCAAAGAATCCACCCGAACCAATAGCAATTCTTGATTGAATCATCTGGTAACCTGCTCCGAAAGGATCACGCATGGGATCGATAAAGGATAGAATTCGGTTTTGTTGATATTCTTTTAAGTTATTCCAGATTATCGGGGTTATGAAGAAAAAGAATATATTTATCACAGTAGCAAATCCAATAGTAACTTTATTGAGATTGGTTTTATAGAGTACGTAAATAAGTATAATTAAATAAATAATAAACACTATGATTGAAAACGAAGTTATCACACTTATAATTGGGCTAATAATTAAAATTAGATAAAAGATGGATAAATCTGAAACTGCTAATATTACGAATAGAGTTACTACAAGAGTAAGGGTAGTTCCAATATCTGGCTCAAAAAGAATTAGCGAAACTGGTAAAAGAAATATAATAAATGATCTGTACATTATCTGCCAGTCACTTAAATGAGGTTTAGAAATAAGTTTTGCAGCCAAAAGCACAGTTGCCAATTTTGCCAGCTCAGATGGTTGAAAATGAACAGGTCCGAGAATTATCCACCTTTGTGAGCCCTTTATCTCCGGCATAAATAAGACAATGATAAGTAAAATAATCGAAAAAATATATAAAGGTGTAATTAGAAAATCAATGACAGCGTATGGTGTTTTCATCAGTAAAAAAAATAGCGCTAAAGAAATAACTATCCAGAGTATTTGCTTTAAATAGTAATTTTCTGTCTGGAATTCGTTTCCAATTCTGGTTGAAGAGGCTGAATAAATAGCAAGAACACCACAAATAAGTAGTAAGATCGAAAGTATAAAAGTTACCCAATC
>JAGLWO010000266.1 GCA_023133395.1 Candidatus Cloacimonadota bacterium
ACACTGATTTGTAATAATTTGGACGAGAACCCTCTCTTCCTGCTGGAGTCCTTTCGCCTGTTGCGGTGTAGTTGAATTCTTCCTTTAGTCACGTCGTAGCTAAATTCTTCTTGCTTATCTTTAGCAAAGATGGATTGCTTTTCTTTAACGAAGACGAAGGCGTACCATTTTATTTCTTAACTGTATAATATATAGACACTTATGTCAGTATAAAAATTTATAATTTTTAAATCGTTGTGAAATTCGTCGTGAAATCTACATAAAAAAAAGCAAAACCGGAAAAAATTTCCCAGCTTTGCCAATTGATTTTGAATAAAACCAATAGATACAAAAAAAATTAATATAACAATAATTATAATTAATTTTATCATTTTATCAATTATTAATACTTATTTATTTCTTTTACATACCTTACACCAGTTAAAACTAAACCAATAATAATAATCGTTAGAATAAATCCCAAACCCAATTCAAGTATTACAAGTATTCGACCTATTGACGATATTGGTGTCATATCACCATATCCTAAAGTAGTTATTGTGATTGCTGAAAAATAAAGAGATTGTATTGGAGATGTAATAATTTTTAATGTATCTGAATATACTATTGATTTAGTTAAATAATAAAATATGCTGAAACCAATAATAATTTCGAAATAATTTAACATCAGTAATATAATTGTCCTATTTATTGAACGTAAACCCCAATCTTTTTTATATCTATCAACAAAAAAAATACATAATCGATAATTCAATCCATCTATTAAAAAGTAAATAACTAATATATAAATATGCAAATTGTTAATTAATGATGAGAATAAAATATAAAACATGAAGAACAATCTACCTAATACATAGAATTCTGAGATTTCAGACCTTATTTTACCTTTTTTAAAAATATCTTTTATATGTACTAAAGACAAACTTCTAATGAAAATTATTAATGACATAAAAGATTTTTCAATTATTGATAAGTTATTTACTTTGTTTTCAGGGAATTTATTTGACCAAATATCAATTATTAATAAATACTCTTCCAATATTTCTTTAAATGGATTTTTAAAATAATTTTTTAACATCTTCATAAGATTAGAAAATTTCTTTTATTTGATCTTTATCAATCCAATATTCTTTATAACCTTCTGAAATAGATACATCAGAAATTTTATAAAAAAACAAATCCACTGTAATTATTAAATCAGATGGAATTTTCTTATCTTTAAAGTTATTAAAAGTTTTCCCTCTGAATATTTTTGAATATCCATCTGCTTTTAATTTATAATTTGCATAAGCAGTTCCTTTTGGATCAATAAAGAGTATTCTATAATTATTATCTTTAATATTTTCGTACATTTTCATCCTTTTATTTAAATGAATATTTTAATTAATTTTTGGTAAAGTTAAATTAAAAAAGGTCTTCAAATAAAACATTTTGTTTAATAAATTGTCTCAGTAAATCTAAAGCTTTTTGGTAATCAGTAGATTGAAATGAAGATTCATCTGTTTTTAAATTATATTTACTTTTATCATAAGATAAATATTGTGACAATTCAGCATTTAGTTTTTTGTACAAATCTATTATATCTTTATCAAAAACAACACCATCAAATAGTGGGATTAAATCTGATTCCTCCTGAACATATGAGAATATTGCACTATACAATTCAGGATTAAAAATCTCAAGAGGAATACGCAAATCATAAAGATCGGTTGCTAAAGAAATTAGTGTTTGTTTCCATATAAATTGAAGTTTTCTATCTCTGAATATTTTAAATTCGTGATATGAATCATGACATTTTTTCATACTTATATATAATCTAACTAAGGACTTAGCAGCTTTTTTTTTGTTTGTAAAGCTCTTGAAATAACGGTCTATTATTAATTCTATTAACTTTAACCACATGAATATATCTCCCTAAAACTGAATAATTTCAACCATATTATTTATTTGACGTTAAATAATAAAACTTCTTCTCATCAATTACTTCCTACACTCAACAACTATTATTAAATATTCCTGTCAAGTATTCTATAAATATCAATTATAATCAAAATTTATGTCAATTAAATTCACATCAAATAAATATTTATAGAGCAATATCTACCCTAAAGTATGTATAGAAAGTAGATAAGATTCAAGATAGAGCAATTGATAAATTGCCTGAACTATAAACTATTAGTCAGTTAATAAAACCTATTTTCTTTATAAGAGAAAGAACCCTTTTTTATAAGAGGTAAAAACCTAAAGTATTTTTTTTTATTGTGTCGGAAAACTTATTCCAGTCAATCTCTTTTTTATCGTGTAAAAGACTTAGGCTTTCATCATTACTTATAAAGGTTAATTAACATATAAAATTAATCTTAGTACCAACCCACCCAGGAAAGGGGAAGTACCCCCTCGTTTTCTAATATATGTTACGCTTACACACAAGGGGTTGTATATAAATAAACGAAACTAATGTTTAAAGAGAATATACAAATTCCCTGAAAGTTCTTTAATGTGTTAATGATGTTTTTTTAAGGATATACAAAATTTAACAATTGTAAGAATCCTATTGGGCATAACGGTGAGTATATGCACAGTGGCTGACTTATTACATTAAAGTATCAATCTGATATAAAGTTGAATTATAGATAAAAATCCTAGATTGCACTATCCCAGCAATTGTGTGTATACATTGTTACCAAAAGTTGTTAACCAAATAATTAGAAATATCACCCCAATTATCCTTAAAATATTTATAATCATTGTAGCCCTTTTGTTTAAAATAAAAACATTCTTTAATTTACTAGTCACCAAATCGATGGATTTTTTAATCTTATCTCTATCCTCAATATCATCATTACTGTTAATAGAATTTATTTTTATTCTGATTGAATTAAGTTCATTTTCAGTAAGGTAGTGTAAAACAGAAGGAATTGCTCCAAGCAATTCTTCTTTATTTAGCTTATCAAAGCCACCTTCTTCCAACATTTTAAGGCTAGTATAGCTATCTTTCTTTTCATTGTTAACCGGAATTAAAAATATTGAAGAGAAAATTATAGCAATCAATACAATTAAAAAAGGAAATACATCAACTTTTTCATCAATTTCTCGATAAATAATATCCTTAACGCCCTTAATTCTTGCTGTCGTTTGGATGTCCGATATGTTGCCTGTATAAAGAATCCCTAATATTAGATAATCACTTGGATTCAATAATTCAAATTCTACAGATAAGGAATGTTGGGAAGAATCAACTTTTAACTCTGATGAAAGATTTTTCGGATGTTTTTCTTCAACTTCAAAAGAAATAATTTTGGCATCTTTTGAAAGAGCAATTTTAATTGGATTTACAAAATCTGATTTCAATAAAGAAATATTGCTTTTATTGGTAATTCTAAATATTCCCTTTTTTAGTTCATTGATTAGCTGCTTCTTGTAATAGATTTCTAGATTATCAATGTTTGTTGGCTTCGTTATCACCGTTACAGAGTTTTCTAGTTTAATTTCAATCTCTGATTGATTTTTTAATTCAGTATAGATAATTGGTGTAATAATACCTACCGCAGTCACTATTACTCCTATGATTGCTAATGTTGATACTTTCATAATCAAGTCTATTTAATCTTTTCTAATTGTTTGTAACGCATGTATCCACGCAATTTATTACGGGGATATACCCAAATTTGGTAGGGTTCACGCAATATTGCGCATATCTCGTATATAGATGTTCTCATTTTCTTAACTTTCAATATTTCCCTTTTTAATCTGATATTATCTGAATAACACATTTTCTTATTGCTTTGTTGATTCAAAAACGAATTTGATTTCTTGAATTATTTATGTCAAATTAAAAAAGAATTTTTAGTACATTTTCTTAATTAGGTAGCGAGATCAAACTGAATCTAAAAGACCTGATATGGAAGATAATTTGTTAGATATAGTTTTATACTCTTTCAATAAGTGCTTAACATCAATCCCTTTTTTATTGACGATTTTATGTAATAATTTTATTTAATTTCAAATTGTATAATCATGGTACAGTTAGAGATTAGCTTGAATTCTTTTACGTGATGTGTCAATTTCTAATAAGAAATTGGAAAATTAAAGGGGATAACCAATGAATATAGGAATAATAATCGGTCGTATTGGTGATATTGATGGTGTTGCTCTGGAAACTGAGAAGTGGGTCAAAGTTCTTAAAAAAATGGGACACAGTGTTTATATTCTATCTGGAAACTTTAAAAGAAGTATTGTAGGAGATAAAAACGAGAGTGTCTGGAGAGCTCTTTCATTTTTTTCACCAGAGTGTGAGTGGGAACAAAACAGGGCATTCTTCTTCCCTGAATTTGAACAAAAGGAACTTATTGACCACCTTGATGATACTTCCAATGAAATAGCAACTCATATATTCAAATGGATATTAAAGAAGAAAATCGAAGTAATTCTTACAGAAAATAACACTTCGTTACCCTGCCATCTCTCAATGGGAATGGGGATTAAAAAGGTCGTACAGAATTCATCGTTGCCTGTTGTTGCTCATAATCATGATTTTTACTGGGAAAGAGGTGACAGGTATAAATCTCCTCATAAAAAGATTTTAAAAATTATGGAAGACACTTTTCCCTTGATTCTTCCCAATGTACGACATGCTGTAATTAACACCTATTCAAAAGATATATTTAAAAAGAAGTTTGGTATTAATGCAATGATTGTACCAAACGTGATGGATTTCAATAAACCTTTTGCCAGAAGGGATTCATATAATAATGACCTTCTTGCTGATCTGGGAATGGATAAAAAAGATATTCCTATCTTCCAAATTACCAGAATAGTGCGAAGGAAAGGAATTGAAGTTGCAATTGAGATGGTCCATAAATTACAGGATAAGCGAATTAAACTTATTGTTACAGGTAGTGCTGCTGATGATTCCAGAAAGGGTTATTATAAGGAACTACTTGTGAGGATAAAAGAAAGAAAACTGGATGAACAGGTTTTATTTGGGCACAGGTGCATTCTAAGTGAAAGAGGGAAAAGATGGCATGGACGAAAAATATATTCTCTATCTGATGCTTATGCAAATGCTGTTGCCTGTACATATTTCAGTACTTATGAAGGTTTTGGGAATGCTTTTATCGAATGTGTTCTGGCAAAAAGACCGGTTTTTGTAAATAATTACAAACCCGTTTATTGGCCAGATATTGGAAGTAAAGGATTCAAAACAGTGATGCTTGAAGATAATATTTTAACCAATAAAGCATTAGAAGATATTGAGAGAATTATTCATAATAAAAAGGAGCAGGAAGATATTGCTGAACATAATTATAAGATCGGTAAAAAACACTTTTCATATAAAGTACTTGAAGAAAAATTAGAAGAATTGTTCAAATTCTAAATTCTATAAAATAAATTATGAATGACATTAGGAATCTACATAAATCAACTTTAAAAAGGTAATCAATTGCGCTTATGAATGATGTATCACTCGATTTTAACAACATGATGAAAACGCTGAAAAATGAAAAAATCAAGTCGTGGTTTGATCTGTTTTCATTTGTCAAAGCACTGAAAGAAAAAAACAAAACTTCATATATAAAATTTTCAGGTAGTTTTAACGATTTCAAAAGAGAAGTCAAATCTGGTGGTATTGCATTTGTCACTTTTAGTTATGAGGTCGATGGTGTTACAATAGAGATTTTTAAATACCTGAAAATTTTTAAAGAAATATTCGGGAATATTGATATTCATTTAATTGGTGGAGAATTTGCAGAAGTTTATGAAGAATCTATCAAATCAAGCTATAAAAAATTCATTGTTAATGGTATTACAGGTTTTTTAAAATGGAAACTTTTTAACCTGTTTTTCAGAACAAAATTAGAAAGAGGAGAAAGTGTTTATAATGAATTAATCATTTCCTTCTGGAATAAGGTTCTTTCTATTACTGAGAGAATTGGGAACTACCTGGAAAAAAA
>JAGLWO010000267.1 GCA_023133395.1 Candidatus Cloacimonadota bacterium
TGCTTAAAAGGCAGATACTCTACCACTGAGTTACAGGCCCCTGTTATCTAACGGTGCGACAAACTAAAATGCACATTTCCAGTGTCAATATTTTTTGTTTCAAAAAATCATTGCTAAAATTTCACAAGATAATAATAGTGTTATTTGTTTTTTAGTTTGGTTCTACCTGATGCGGAGGGCTTATGAAAAAATCTGTTAAGCAGATAAAATTTGAAAATAAAATCAAAGATAGATTGAGGGGAAAACCTCTTAAAGTTGTTGAATTTATTTTTTTAGATCCTGAGATCCAGGCTTTGCATGATTATGCGAATGTGGTTTCGATAAAAAGATTAGGTTTTAATGATCACGGACCTGTACATATGCGGAAAGCTGCTTTGAACTCTCTGTTGATGTTTGACCTTCTTGCAGGTGCAGGAATACAATTCAATTTGGAAAAAGAAGGTGTCGGAAATGTAGAAGATAGTAAAATAGCTGTATTGGTAGGTTCTTTGCTCCATGATATCGGGATGACGGTTTCCCGGGGTAAGCATGAATTTATGAGTGTGAATCTGGCAATTCCGATAATTGATAAAGTACTAAATCAGTTTTATCCTAATGATATTGGGAAAAAAGTGATTATGAAATCTCTTATTATTGAATGTATTTTCGGGCATATGGCAAACCAGACAATTCACACTTTAGAGGCAGGTCTCGTTCTTACCGGAGATGGTTGTGATATGGAACAGGGCAGAGCCAGGATTACAACTATACTTTCAGACAAACCAAGAGTGGGAGATATTCACAAATATTCTTCCAGTTCTATTGAAAAAGTGAATATCATCAAGGGTGAAAAAAAACCAATAAAGATATATGTTGAGATGAATGAATCCGTAGGGTTTTTCCAGATTGAGGAAGTGCTTTTTCCTAAGATTGCTTCCAGTCCGGTGAAAAAATACATTGAATTAGAAGCAGGTGTTAAAGGAAAAGAGATAAAGAAATATTTATAATAAAAGGAGATCGTATGAAGTTATTAAAAGGATTTGTATTAGTGAGTTTGCTGATTGTGTTCAGTTGTGCAGAAAAGGGAATTGATGGTGGTTTTGGTGGACAACTCTGGGATGGGAATACTTTCGTTCAAAAAACTGTGGATGCTTCCAGGTTAGAGGAGAACATTATCAGGGCAAAAGTCGATGGTAAATGGCAAGAATATGAACTGGTTGAGTTTCCCGAAATTTTCATGACCTGGAACATAAAGAGCAGGATTGGCACAATCGAAGATATTCAGAAAGGTGACATGCCCGGTCTGGCAGGACCTCACAATGGGATTGTTGCTACTTATGGCTATCGTCGGGAAGATTCGAAGTTCAAAGTAAATAACGCAATCAAAGGCTGTGGATTCCTTCCCAGGAAAGAAAAACTTAAAGAGATCATTCAGTTATTAAAAGACACAAATGAAGAGCATTTCACTAAAAAACTGGAAATTCTTATAGATTTATATGAAAATGCAGATACTCTTTTCGACTTTAATAAACAGGTTTCGCTGGAATTGTATGCAACACCTGAACGTGGGACACAAACCTTTCTGAACCAGATGACTGATCCAATTTCGATAATCGTTTTTATGGCTATTCCCACTTTTAAATTAAAAACCATAGCCTATCTTCTTCATCCAGATAATCCAAACTTAACTGATTATGAAAAGGATGTTGTGGAGTATATAAACCTTGTTCACAGCTATTTTCATGGGAAATTCAGCAAGGATTTTATTGCAGTTATTTATAATGTGATTGAAGTTTACAACAGTTCCCCCGGAGATAAAAAAGGGATGGGTACAAAGATAGTTCCATAATTTTATTTGATTTGGAGGAATATATGGCTTTATCATTCATAAATGAGCTGCAATCTTCTGTACCGGAATATGCACAGGGAGCAAGTAGGATTAAGCAAATAAATAAAGTGATTTCGGATATTTCTAGGAAAAAGGAATCTTATCTTCATATAAAGAAGCTGCTGAAAAATATGGTTCAAAAAGACGCTTCTGATATGGATTTTGGTGGACCGAGGACAAAACAAAAAGTATGGTACAGAGTCTATGGTGATAAAGCTCCCGATCCTGAAATGCCTTCATATACTAATGATGAGGCTGCTGCTATGGTTCTCTGTATTCTTTCTGATGATCAGAAGAATATGCTTTTGAAGAATAAAAATCTGGATTTTGCACTTTCTGTAAAAGTGGATGAAACAGAAACGCCATTTCGCTTTCGTGGAAATATCTTTTTCGAACGAAATTCCTTAGCTGTAAATTTCAGATTGATAAAACAAAAACTCTTTAAAATGGACGAACTTCAAATTCCTGATCCAATTGTAAAAAGGCTGGATTTGAGACATGAGAAATCAGGATTATTCTTGGTTACAGGAATCACCGGCTCGGGTAAAAGTGCAACTCTCGATACTATTATT
>JAGLWO010000268.1 GCA_023133395.1 Candidatus Cloacimonadota bacterium
TGCAACGCGGTTCAGACCAACCGGGAACACTCGGTTCCGGGAATCATTTTATTGAAATTGGTGTTATAAAGGATGTATATGATAATGTAATTGCAGACAAATTCGGTTTAAAGATAAATCAAGTAGCTGTCATCATTCATACAGGTTCACGTGGATTAGGTCACCAGATATGTGATGATTATGTTCATAAAATGCTGATGGAAAGTAGAAGTCTGAATTTTAGTTTACCTGATAAACAGTTAGCTTCTGCTTATATCAATTCAAATTTAGGAAGAGATTATTTTGGTGCAATGGCTTGTGCAGCGAATTTCGCCTGGGCTAACAGGCAGGTCATTATGCATAAAGTTGAGAAATCAATTTTGAAAGAATTGAGATTAAGTACTTCAGAGCTGGGCTTCGAGCTTATTTACGACGTTTGCCATAACATTGCAAAATTTGAGGAATACGAAATCGATGGGAAAATAAAAAGAGTTTGTATTCATAGAAAAGGAGCTACACGAGCTTTTGGACCGGGCAGAAAGGAGCTTGCATTAAAATTCAGGGAAACAGGTCAACCAGTAATTATTCCCGGTGATATGGGAACAGAGAGTTATTTATGTGTGGGTACTGAAAAAGCAATGAAAGAAACCTTTGGCAGTTCCTGTCATGGAGCTGGCAGAATGATGAGCCGTCACCAGGCTTTAAGAATATCTAATGTGGACAAAGTTTTTAGAGAATTGAAAAGCAAACACATTTTCGTTCGAGCTGCAAAAAATAAAACCTTAGTCGAAGAAATGAGCGATGCCTATAAAAATGTTAGTGATGTTGTAAATACAATGCATGATGCAGATATCATAAAGAAAGTTGTTAGAACAGTTCCTCTGGGAGTGATAAAAGGATAGTTGTCGAGTCGTAAATAGAGTGACAACTCGAGGTAAATGGAAATAATATGAAAAAATTCGAAATTATCGAACATACTGCTGATTTTTCTTTCCGGGTTTTTGGTAAAACTGTTGAAGAATTATTTGAAAATGGTGCTTCTGCTTTAATGGAGCTGATGTTTAATGCTTCATTAAAGAAAGAAATAAAACTCCAAGAAAAAGAAATAAGAATAAATTCAATCGATACTGACACCCTGTTCATAGATTGGCTGAGAGAAATCCATTATCTCGCTGTTGTGGAAAAGAAAATCACAAAAAGAATTCATATTACTAAATTAAACGATAAAACCATCAATGCACAGATATGGACAACAGGTCTCAATCCTGAAGATAAAACTATTAGAGAAATAAAAGCAATAACTTATCACAATATAAAAATAATTCGAAAAAATGACTTTATGTATGTTGACATTGTGTGTGATGTTTGAAAGAATTTAATATGCCACAACCACAACTATATAGAAATATTTACTTACACCGGAAATGTTTGTATCTATCCAACTTGTTGAATTAATCTCAGTAATAAATACCATTTCAGAAATATCTGCATAAGGGTCAATTCCACGATAGATTTTATATGAATTCGCTCCGAATACCGGACTCCATGAAAGATTTATTCCTTCCGTAACTTTCTCAATCGAAAGATCAGATATTGCTTGTAATTCAGGAGACTCAGTCAACTCGTTTGAATATGAGCTTTCAACTTCTGAAACATCAAATGCTGTAATTGATACATAATATGTTTCATCATTAGATAAACCGGTAAGAATATGCTCGTTTACCTCACCAACTACAACCGGACTATTCACTCCCTGATAATTTGCAGTTCCGTTATACGGTGCTCCACTTCCATCATTATCATAATATATTTTATATCCTGCCAGATCTGGAATATTTATTTCTTCCCAGGTTAATCGAAGAGAATTATGCTCAGGTTCAAGTGAAAGTAATACGGGAGTTTCAGGAATGGATACATCATAAAGAATTAATTCCATTTCACAGGTTGCATAACCCTGAACAGAATTAGCTGTAAGAGTTATCGGAACAGATATTGAGTCTGATTGAACTTCAAACTGAATAATTCCGCTACTAACAGAAACCTGCGTTCCTACGATTTCAGTATCTTCATCAATTGATGTGATAGTTCCTCTTGTAGTCTGTACAGTGAACAATGAACCATCTTCGATAATAGTTCCATCATTATTGTACAAGGTTTCGGATATTATCTGTGCAACAGAAACACCATCTGCAGCTATACTATCAGGATCGGAAATTAACCCGAATGATCCCTGAGGAAGTCTGGGTGCAAGTGTATATGTTTGGAAATCTGGTATCCAGGCTTTCACTAGATTTGAATCAGGGTAAACGATCGACGGTAAAGGATTCCATACACCTTCATTATTCTCCCAATAAACCGAGAGATAAGATTCATTTATATCAACTACTTCGCTATCAGCATAAGCAATACTGATAAGCGTGCTGTCTCCGAAAACTTCTCCTGTAGGTTCAAATTTGAAAAAACCACCAATTCCGTAACGCATTCCGGCAATTTCCTCTCGCAATTCTCTTAAACGAGTGTTATAATTTGTGATTTTATTTTTTTGTGCATTGGAAAGTTCAGTATTTTCCGGTTCTTCATCCCATTCCCAATTTCGGAAAAGAACGGAATCAACTCCCGCTGGAATCGAGTTTTCTCGAATTGTAAGAGTAGAACCTCTGTCATTCAATTCCACAATCTGTTCATCTGTTCTTGAATTCCAGAAAAAGAAAAATCCATCCAGATGAGCCAGCACAACATCAGTAAGTTCGGAAAGTACATCGCCGGATATTACTTTATCCCACAATTCTTCCATTACACTCACAAAAGTTTCTCCGGGTTGGGGCGGATTTGGCATTTCTGTTTGCAGATAAGGAAGTCCTTTCACCCAATAACCTTTGGATAATTCGTATTCTCTTGAATTTGTAGCTTCTATTCCTCCACCGAGATTGATAACAATAGCAGGTAAAACAGGTAACGGGAATTCGAGATCAAGGTCTACGGAATATTCAGATTTATCTTTTGCATCAAAACCGTATTCTAATTGAACAGGCAGATCATCATTCTGCTCATCATATATTTTACTTAAGAAATTTACATAATCCTGTTTAAAAGATTCATTATCAATAGCTACACTAACAGCAGTTGAACCGATATTCCACATCTCAGATGGGAGTTCCGTATAATTCAGCAGGATATTTTTTACATCGGTATCATCGATATTCAACCAGGCTGTATATTCCTGAATCTGTCCCGGAAGATCATATATATTCAAAGCTGATGAATTACTGGCAAGCGAAGCTGAAAGTTTTGTAGATTGCCATGATGTATTCTGCCAGGTTCCGTAATATTCAAAATTTACTTCCAGATTAGTAGGAATGGGAGTATTGTTTAATCGGAAGGGATAGATCATATTGCATTTAACATCTTGAGCAGGTATGAATTTTGGACCGATTCCCAAACTAAAATCATAGCCACCACCGACATAAAGTCGTCTGTTTATTTCTTCTGTTTCAGTGTATCTTGTGCTTCCTCCAAGATGAGTATTTGCACCAAGGCTTGCACCCATGCTCATTCCCAAATCCAATCCCTCTAAAATATCAGTAGAGACGGAAATACTTCCTTCGATATCAAGACCTGTCTCATCAGCAATACGGACAATTCCCAAACCATTCTGTCCGGAATTTTCAATTAAAGCTTCCACACACCAAGAAAGGAAATTCGTTACTATCTGACCTCCGGGAATTCCACCGGAAGTATAAAGGATCGAAGGTTCGGCAAAGAGATAGTATGCCATTAAAGCTTCCAGACCTTCCAGATCATCTATATCAAACTCAAATTCATGTTGATACGGAAAACTTGCGGTTACTTCCACGCTCGGATCTAATCCGGTATCGATCAAGGTTGGAGGTCCTAAACCTACTTCTACTCCCAGAAATATATCATCTCTGCGAAAGATCTTAAAATTATTCCAATCCGGATTTGTTTCAGTTCCTTTCAGAGAAAGTTCAATTTCCGCACCACTTCCGCCACCAACAAAACCTGTTGCTGTTATCACTCCTGCAGTTACTCCGGCTCCGCCTTTAGCATACAAACGATAACCCCATTTTGCAGTATATTCATAAGG
Organism: Candidatus Cloacimonadota bacterium; assembly: GCA_023133395.1. Lineage (GTDB taxonomy): Bacteria > Cloacimonadota > Cloacimonadia > Cloacimonadales > TCS61 > JACNIV01. Next base: position 4,085 of record JAGLWO010000268.1, read on the forward strand.
AACAATTTCTGCAGTTATACTTCGCCTATTTTCAGGTGAAATTGTTTCTCCGTTGGCAGTTGTTACGGTTATTGTTTCCTGGTCTCCGGGCATTCCGTTTCCTATAATATCAGCATCTATCGGAATAGCAAAGACTCCGGCATTCTGGAAGTGAAAAATATCAGTAAGAAACTGAAAAGGAAGTCTGTTTGCTTCACAAGGAATTATGTTTCCCTGCTCATCTTCTGCTAATATATCGATATTTGAAACAGGTAACCAATTGCTATATTCATCTTCACCCTCTACCACAAACCAGGCATAACCGATTCCTCCTTCTGGAACTTCTAATATTGCTGGATTAGGTGCTTGAGAAACCGTAACAATTCTGTATGAACTATAAGTTTGACCCCCTGTTTCCAAGGTAACTGCCTCCGAAACAGCAAAACCACCAGCTCCCATTAAGGTTGTGAAGGAGAATTTACCTGACAAGGCAAAGGAGCTTTCATCGTGATAAGGAATAACTGTATTAAGTTCTACAGCATCTGATATACCATAACCCGATGCTCTGCCCGCGAAAAGTGCTGATGTGAGCAGGAGAAATGATAAAAACATAATTAAAATTTTCATAAATGATTCTCCAATTAACCTTTCGACTCTACTTACATATAAAACTCGATAGAAGGCTTAGAAATATTTATTATTTCACGGAGTCCTGGTACAACGAAAGCCGGTTTTGAAGTTGCTATCCGACGGATAGAAGTAGCTGCGATACCAAGATTTCACGCCACTGGTGTTCCAAGCACCACCACGTACGACATGAGCGCCATAGCTACTATACCAGCTATCTGTCCAATCCGTTACATTCCCAGCCATATCATAAGCTCCATAAGGTGAAGGGCTATCTATGGTCTGGAATCCTTGAATTATCTGTCCATTATACATTCCTACGGGTGTAGTTCCATTATCCCAAGGGTCACCGCTATCAAAGTAATTAGCTCTATCTTCTGATATGGTATTTCCAAAAGGATAATTATATCCGGTCATTCCTCTGGCTGCTTTTTCCCATTCCTGCTCGGTGGGAAGTCCCAAACTATAATGCTGTGCAAAAGCCCACGCACCAAACCAGGTAACTTCAACTACCGGGTGGTTATCGAAATCTCCGATATTGTATCCGCTCGGTACGTTTACAAAAAATTCTCCTTCATAAAAAGAGATTCGTGCATAATTAAAAATTGAAGGTGTTCACAAACTGTAAAAAATTTGTTCTCCGGCACTTGTGTATTGATCTCCCGGGTAATAGCCTTTTACATAATCACCTGCAATCCATATCGAGTCCATTACGAAAGCTTCATCGAGAAATTGTTTGTATTCGGCATTAGTAACTTCGTAGGTCATTATCATATAATCGTAATCGATGGTTTGTATTTGGTTATACTCTCCCCAAGTATAATCTCCTGCTGGAACAAAGCTCCAGCTAAACGGGTCAACATTCACACCGTCGTAGGCATTTACGCGGAATTTAAAGTTGTTTCCGGCTATGTTCGGGTGTTCCGTTCCCAAATTCCAGATAATGTGCTTATCGTTTCCGTTGTAAATATTCGGTCCCACATCTCCTGAAATCTGGGTGCAGCTGAAAGTCCAGGTCAAACCATTATCAGGTGAAACCTGCATTGTAATTGTTAGCGCATCTCCATCTGCATCGTAAACATCGTAATAAATATCTACCATAAAGCTGCCGTCACCGCGTTGTTGTGCTGTGACATTGGAAACAACTGGAACTGTGTTAGAGTATAGCAAAAAATAACATAGCAGTAAAAAACAAAATATTAATATTCTCTTCATGTGACCTCCATTTCTTGGATTATATTCGATGTTTTACTTAATGTTTTTGACTAAAATATTTGTAAAGATTTTTTTACTTTCCGAAGCTTCCCGCAAAGTAAATCTTTCAAATAAGATTCGGAAAGTTAAATACATACAACACTGAGGGAAATCCATTATTTAGCTGTTGTGGAAAAAAAAATTACACAAAAAATTCAAATTAGCAAATTAAATGATAAAACTATCAATGCACAGATCTGGACAACAGGTCTCAATCCTGAAGATAAAACTATTAGAGAAATAAAAGCAATTACTTATCACAATATAAAAATAATTCGGAAAAATGACTTTATGTACGTTGACATTGTGTGTGATGTGTAAATAATTCAAAAGAAATTTCTGAACATATTTTCATATTTCTTGACATCAATCATTTAAAAATTGTTTTAAGAATTACAGAAAGTAAAAAAGTAATTTTCTGGAATTAATGGAGAAATAAATTGGAAAAGATTCTGGTTACAAGTGCTCTAACATATGCTAATGGCAAGCTTCATATTGGTCATGTTGCAGGTTCATATTTGAATGCGGATATTTTTGTAAGATATCAAAAGCTGATTGGAAACGATGTAATTTACATTGGTGGAACTGATGATTATGGAACTCCTATTTCCTTGAAAGCTGAAGAAGAAGGAGTTGCTCCACTGGTAATTGCTGAACGTTATAACAAAAGTATAAAGAAGGATCTGGATGGTCTTAATATTCAATTGGATAATTTCTCAGGGACTTCCAGACCCAGGCATATCAAAATATCCCAGGATTTCTTTACAAACCTCCTGGAAGCTGGATATGTAACTAAAAAGACCCTGAAACAACTTTACGATGAGAAATACAAACGTTTCTTAGCTGATAGATATATTGAGGGAATTTGTCCACATTGTAAAGCAGAAGGAGCACGGGGTGACCAATGCGATAACTGCGGCAAATTGATTGATGCTGTGAATTTAATTGAACCCAAAAGCAAACTTTCCGGAGAAACCCCCATTATCAAAGAAACTACTCACTGGTATCTGAATCTTCCGAAATTTGAAGATGAGCTTAGAGAATGGCTAAAAATAAAAACATACTGGAAAGATAATGTGCGAAATTTCATTTTTAGCTGGCTGAACGAAGGATTAAAAGAACGAGCAATAACCCGTGACCTGGACTGGGGTGTTCCTATTCCTCTTGAAAATACAAAAGGGAAGGTTCTTTATGTATGGTTCGATGCTCCCATTGGTTATGTTTCTTCAACGCAGGAATGGGCAGAAAATAAAGGACAACCTGACCTCTGGAAAGATTACTGGCTAAATCCAAACACCAAGCTCATACACTTTCTTGGGAAAGACAACATTCCCTTTCATACCATTATCTGGCCATCCATGCTGATGAAACAGAAAAATCCTTACGTTCTTCCTTATGATGTACCTGCAAACGAATTTTTAAATCTTGAAGGACAGAAAATGTCCACTAGCCGCAACTGGACAGTTTGGGTAGAAGATTATTTGAAATACTTTGATGGAGAACTTTTACGGTATGTTCTTGCTGCAAATGCACCTGAAACCAAGGATAGTGATTTCTGCTGGAAAGATTTCCAGGCAAAGATAAATAACGAATTAAATAACATCCTGGGAAATCTTGCTAACAGAACTTTTATATTTGCTCAAAAGTACTTTGATGGAAAAATCTCAAAACCTGAAGTTCTGACTGAAAAATCTCAGGAAACCCTGAGAGAAGCATATAAAATTGCTGATTATATCGGGAAGAGCTACAATAATTACCAGGTAAGAAAAGCTTCAAGACTTGCGATGGATATTGCCAGGATTGGAAATAAATTCTTTGATGAAACTCAACCCTGGGTCGAAGTTAAGAAA
>JAGLWO010000269.1 GCA_023133395.1 Candidatus Cloacimonadota bacterium
AATTTCAAAAAATATGCTCTTATATATGGTGGAGCCCAGAAAAATATTGGTCCTGCAGGAACTGCTTTTGCACTGATTCGCAAAAATATGATCGAAAAAATTAATCCAGGACTCCCAACCATGCTTGATTATAATACTCATATTGAAAAAAAATCTGTGTTTAATACTCCGTCATGTTTCGCAATTTATGTAACAGGAAAAGTTCTTAAATGGGTAGAAGATAATGGTGGACTGGAAGCCAGGGAAAAATACAATAATGAAAAAGCAACATATATTTACGACATTCTGGATGGTTCTGATTTTTATCGGGGAACTGTCGTACCAGAAGATAGATCTTATATGAATATCCCATTTAGACTGCCATCGGAAGAACTGGAAAAGAAGTTCATTGCTGAATCTACAGAAAAAGGAATGATCGGACTCAAAGGTCACAGGAGCGTGGGTGGATGCAGAGCTTCGATTTATAATTCATTGCCAATGAAAGCTGTACAGGACCTTGCTCAATTCATGATTGATTTTGAAAAGAAAAATAGATAGAGGTGTTACTGGGTACGTGGGGTGGGATGCGAGTTGCAGGTTTTACTAATTTTTGGAATTCCCGCTAAATCTATTATTGATAAAAATCTATGAAAAGTTACAAAGATCTAGAAATTTATCAATTATCATTTGATTTAGCAGTTGAAGTTCATAAACTTACTTTAAAGTTACCTGAATATGAACGTTATGAAGAAGGTCGTCAAATCAGAAAATCTTCAAAAAGCATCACAGCAAATATTGTTGAAGGCTACGGAAGAAATAGATATAAAGCGGATTTTATCAAGTTTTTAACATATTCTCATGCATCTTGTGCTGAGACGATCGGACATTTATTATTCATAGAAGCATTGCATCCAAAAATAAAATTAGCTTCAAAGTTATTAATCGATTATGATAAACTCGGAAGAAAAATAAACAGATATATACAATATGTTAAAAAAAATTGGAGATAACCCGCATCCCACCCCCCGCCACTTACACCTCGAACCTCGCACCTCGCAACCCGCAACCCGTCTTGCTTTCTTTACTGCCTTTGCGATTACGATTTATATTGTTGAAAGTTTTATCCC
>JAGLWO010000027.1 GCA_023133395.1 Candidatus Cloacimonadota bacterium
GTAATTCCTACTCCCGGGAAACTGAGAAAAAGGATTGGACAACTCAAAAGTGAAGATAATCGCCTTGATTTTGAAGATGTTCTTTTCCCAAAAAAGGTAACTAAAACAATAGAAATAGAAAATCCCACCAAAGACAAAATAGATATTAGTTTACTATACTCACCAGAATATATTTCAGTTAAAATTGTTCCTGAAATTTTAAAATCCAAAAAGAGAGGAAAGTTAATCGTAACCTTTAATTCCAAATATAAAAAGAAATACGGCAAATCGACTGATCAGATAAAACTGAACATGAAAGAAGGAGGAAGGGATATTACCGGAGTACTCACTGTTATTGCTAATATGGTGGAAGATTTTTCTCTTCTTACTCCCGAAGAATTAATTAAATCACCCATAATCCACTTTCCAAAGAACAGATTTAAGATGGGAGAAGTTAAACCATACGAAACCAAAAGAGCTGAACTGGAATTTGAGAATAAAGGGAAAAGAGATTTGATAGTGCATAATATAAATATCAGCAATGATTCATATAAATTACAATATTTCGACCGAATTATTAAACCAGGCAATAAAGGAAAAATAATTGTTTCTATAAAACCCATTAACACAACAAATAACCTAAGATCAAATATAATAGTTATTTCAAATGATCCGAAACATAGTTCAGTAAACTTGATAGCACAAGGTTCATTTAAGAAAAATGTTATTAAAATAGAAAAAGAAAAAATCAATATAAACGAGAAAGATGCATACTTTTTATTTAAAGAATTTAAGGGAAAAGATGTATTAGTTATTTTGGATGTAAGGTCAAAGGAGGAGTTCGAGAACAACCATATTCCTGATGCTATAAATATTGATTTTTGTAATAAGAACTTTTTCGAAATATTAAAATTATTAGATAAATCAAAAGTGTATTTAGTATATTCCAAGTCTGGTATGTTAAGTGAAGAAGCAGTTATGATGATGAAAGAGCTTAAATTTGAACGTTTCCACAATATGAAAAAAGGTATTATCGGTTGGGAAAAATCTGGCTATCCTTTGAAGAAGTAAAAGTTTTTAGATTTTGAATCATCTTCAATCAAAGAGATTGAAGAATCTTTCGTAAGGTGTGAATTGAGTCCCAATATGATTTGCAATTTTGAATTTATTTTTTTTTGAATTTTATTCCTAAAGATTTATAATTAAAAAAATTTGGCATTTTGGATTATTGGAATTTGTTTGTGTTATTTGCTTTTTGGAATTTTATTTTATTTCATTTTAGCTCACCCCGCTATCACTCTATAATGATGTTTCAAGCGTCTCGTTTGTAACAATATGATTTCTCTTGCATCGCTTTGCTAATCTTTATCTCGTCGTATCTGACTACTTACGAGTAGTTCATAGAAGAAGGATGAAGGCGAGTCTATAATCACACAGGCAGGACTTCATCAAATTCCTGTTTCGCTCTCGTTCCCAAAGCTTTAGGACGTTAAATGCGAAGAATATTTAACTGTTTCCTCTTTAGGAATATAGATATCTCTAATAAATGCAATTGAGTTACTAAGTCAGAGGATTGTTAACGAGGGAAAATAGTAGAGTGAAATTATATTTAATATTCTCTAAAGCTAATCTTTATATTAATATACTTAATTAGCTTAAAAAAAAATCAGAAGATTTCAAAAAAAAATTTGACAGAAAAATTATAAAATTAAAATTATATCTTGTATTGGATTTTTTTTAAAGAAAATGTGTTCCTTAAATTCGTATAAAAAGAAGATAAGTGAAAAGTAAATTGAGGTTTTTTGCGAAAGTAAAAAACTGCTAATCTTAATAAATGACTTAAAATATCGAAATTTAATCTTAATCCGTTATTATCGTTAATTTAGTTTATTTTAAATATTAACATGAAAAAATTAAGGAGAAATTTATGAAAAAATTATTGTTTATTTTAATCTCTTTGTCCATTGTGATGTTTGTATCAGCGGATACTATCATCGGTACAGGAACTGAAGTGGATAAAAGAATACCCATCGAACCATATTATGGTTACACGTATTCTGAGGTCATTTATTATCAATCTGAAATCGGTGTTGCCGATGATATCACAACTTTGTCGTGGTATTTTGAAGGTGCTTCATTAAGTCTTTCAAATGACTGGACTATCTACATGGGACACACCATTAAAACTGATTTTTCATCCAATACAGATTGGATTACTTCTGCAGGTATGACACAGGTTTGGACTGGAACATTCACAGATCCTGGTGCTGCAGGCTGGATAACATTTGATATCACTGATTTTGCGTATAATAATATTGACAACTTAGTGATCGCTGTTGATGAAAATGTCTCAGGTTACAACGGTAGTAGCGATGACTTTTATTGTACTTCTGTAACACATAACAGATCAATTGCTTATTATAATGACAGCACAAATCCTGATCCTGCTGCGCCACCCACTGCAAACGTCGGTCCGCAAGCTTATATTGCTAATGTAACTTTAGGTGGAATCACTCAAACCTGTCCCGCTCCTTCTGCTTTAACAGCTACAAATATTACAACAACATCTGCTGATTTAGGTTGGACAGAAAACGGTACAGCAACTTCCTGGAATATTGAACTGGGAACTGCTGGATTTACACCAACCGGAACACCTACTCAATCAGGTGTAACAAATCCTTATACTTATGGCAGTTTATCACATAGTACATCTTATGATTGGTATGTTCAAGCTGATTGCGGTGCAGATAGTAGTGTATGGGTTGGACCGAGTACATTTAGTACTTTATGTGGTACTATAACAACTTATCCTTGGAGCGAAAATTTCGATGCCAGCACAAATACTCCCGTCTGCTGGGTTAATAATAGTACAGAAGAATGGGAGTTTAGTACATCCGCTGGTTATGGAGCAAATCAGGATCATACTTCAGGTACAGGAAATTTTGCCTGGTTAGATGATTCTTCTCCATACAATAATCCATCTAATCTGGATACTCCAGTACTTGATATTACAGGTTTGACGACTCCACAGCTTTCATTCTACTATTGGATTGGAGAAGCAACCACAGGTTCATACCTTTGTATAGATGTATTTAACGGAATTTCTTGGATTGATAGTGTAGGTTACTATACTCCAAATAATCAATGGGATGAAGCTATTTTAGATTTAAGTTCATATTCGTCAACAGCAACACAAATAAGATTTAGAGCAATGGAAAATTTATCTGGCTATAATTGCGACATTTGTGTTGATGATGTAGTAGTTGGAGAAGCTCCTGAATGTCCTGCACCTTCTAATCAATCAGAAGGTAATATAACTCTAACTACAGCAGATTTAAATTGGCACGAAGGTGGCACAGCAACAACCTGGGAAGTTGAATGGATGCTGACAGGTGTTGCACAAGGAAGTGGAACCACAATTACCGGTATTACTGCTAAACCTTACACATTAAATCCACCATTAACACAAAGTACAACTTACGACTGGTATGTACGCGCTGATTGCGGTGGCGGTGATTATAGTACATGGACAGGACCAAGTACATTTACAACATTATGTGGTCCAGTTACAACATTCCCATGGACAGAAGGTTTTGCTACATGGCCTCCCGTTTGTTGGGATTTAACTGGTGGAACATATTCCTGGGTTCAATATGCAGCTACTCCTTGTGCAGAAGCATCTTTCTGGGGTCAATCAAGTGGTAATACCGATGTAATGACTTCACCAACTCTCGATGTTTCCGGTTTAACTACTCCTTCTTTTGATTTTGACTGGTCTCATCTCTATAGTGTAAGTTATCCTAACGACTCACTTCAGGTTCTGGTTTCTGATGATGATGGCTCAACTTGGACTGTAGTGTGGTCCAAAGCAGGAGCAGATTTAGAATCCAATGATGGTGCTACTAGTACATCTCCGGGCAGTTTTGTAAACTCATTTGATATGGACTTATCATCATTTGGTACATCGATATTAGTTCGATTTTTTGGATATTCAGGTTATGGTCCTGATCTGTTTATCGATAATGTTCGAGTAAGAGAAATGCCTACCTGCTTTCAACCTACTGATTTAGCAGCAACAAACATAGGAATCATGTCTGCTGATCTGGGCTGGACAGAGATTAACACACCTGCAGCTACAACCTGGGATGTAGAATGGATGCTGACAGGTGTTGCACAAGGAAGCGGAACCACGATTCCAGGTATTACTACAAATCCATATAATCTTACAGGCTTAACTATTGATACATCTTATGATTTTTACGTTCGTGCCGATTGTGGTGGTGGATCTTATAGTTCATGGGCAGGACCAGGAACATTTACTACTTCAGATGGTAAAGCTACAAATCCGGATCCTGCAAATAATGCAACGGGTGTTGAAGTTACTGCTAAAACTTTTAATTGGGACGATGTTATAGATGCAGATAGTTATACTATCGATATTGGAACTGCGACCGGACTTGCAGACATCATCGATGATGGTGCATGTCCTACAAGTACATATACATACACCGGTGCAGATTGGGCTTATAATGAAGATTATTATTGGACGGTTACAACAATTTATACAGTAAGAGTAGATGTAACTGGTGAAGAATGGAATTTTACAACTGATTGTGTTGCTATATCTTCATTCCCATTCATAGAAGATTTTGAAAATGCTGGTGTCATACCTCTCTGCTGGGGAAGTGACCCTAGTACATCCGGAGATGATTGGAAATATAATACATCCGCCGGTTTTGGAGCTAATGTAGATCATACTACAGGCACAGGCGCAGGTTATCTTGCCTGGGTTGATGATAGTGAAGCTCCTATTGCAGACCCGGCTAATTTAAAAACTCCACCTCTTGATATTTCCGGACTTGGAAATCCTAACCTTTCATTCTGGTACTGGATTGGAGTTCATCCTAATTCCTCGGAATTATTCATCGATGTTTTTGATGGAACGGTTTGGAATAATAGTGTTGCAAGTCTTACTGCAAACGGTTTATGGGAACAAGTATATGTAGATCTTAATCCTTATCAATCCACATATACTAAAATCAGGTTTAGAGCTGTAGAATACCATATTTCATATAGTTATCAAAGTGATATTTGTGTGGATGATGTTGAAGTTTTACATCTTCAAGTAGGAACATTAGATGGCACAGTTACAAGATTTGGAACAAGGACACCAATAGAGGGAGCAGTAGTAACTATCGGTTTACAGTCGGATATTACAGATATTGATGGTGATTACATTATTACTGACGTACCCACCGGAACTTATACTGTAACCTGTGAAGCTACTGATTTCGAAACTGCATCCCAGGATAATGTAGTAATCACAGAGGGTGCAACTACGACAGTTGACTTTGCTCTTAATTGGTCGGAAATTCTGGTAACTCCAGGTTCATTTACTGTAACTATGGATCCTTATACAACTCAAGATGAAACGATGAACATAGCAAATCCTGCCGGAACTGTTCCTTTAAACTATACAATTTGTATAGAAGAAACATCTGATGGTGATCTGAGTAGACCGGAACCGGAGAGATTTTTCATAGAAGCAAATCCAAACCAACGTTCTACAGATAATGTTTCAGCTCCTATCGATTCCGATGTTGAAGGCTGGTATTCTCCGGGTAATAAACCTAACTCCGGAGACAATAGAGCTTATGCCTGGTATGAATATGCTGATATAACTCAAAGTTCTCACTTAACTTGGGCTACTCCGGAAAGAGCTACTCTATATGATATGACAGATTTTGGTTTAACATATCCGGTAGTCATTTCAAAAGTATATCACTATTTCTACTATCACCCAACATATCCATGGCCGGATTCTACATTCCATTTCAAAATATATGATACTGACGGTACAACTCTTCTTCATGAATCAGGCGATTTAGAAGCAGAGCATCAGATCCAATATGTTTACACATTACCAACTCCAATAACATGTACCGGTGATTTCTATGTTGCTGTAGTACCGGTTGATGCCAGCGGTCATCCTTCGAGCAGTATGACAGACCAAGTATCCGGAAATTCTTATTCTGGTTCCCCTGGTTCCTGGGCTTTATACAGCGGTTATGAATATATTATGGGTGTATATTTATGCGATCAACCCGGCTGGTTATCATTAGATAATTATGCAGGTCAGATTCCTGTTGCTGGTAATGTAGATATCAATGTTCATTTTGACTCATATGGTATTGGTGGTGTTACGAAAACAGCGAATATTGTAATTGATAGTGATGGACAAGTAGTAACAGATGCTTCGGTTACCATACCTGTTACAATGATTGTAAATGTACCACCTGTTCCAGGTCCTCCAACAAATCCGGATCCTCCAGAATTAGCTACTAATGTGTCAATAAATCCCACTTTGTCCTGGACCAATAACGGCATAGTAGATTCATGTCTTGTCTGGTGGGGCTCTCCATTCTCAGCAGTAGTTGACACAGTTTATGGAAATACTTCCACAATCCCTAATTTAGTTCCATTAAATTACTCCACTCTGTATTACTGGAAAATTGAATGTTTCAATATGACTGGAAGTACAATGGGACCTCAGTGGTCATTTACTACTATTCAGGCAACACCGCTTACTCCTTCCAACCCTACACCTGCAGACCTGGCCACAGATGTGGATACTTATCCGACATTGACCTGGGATTGTCCTAACGCAGATTCATTCCTTGTTTACTTTGATGAAATAATAGACGACCCAACCACAATCATTGATACTGTTTATACAAATAGCTACACATTTACAACTCCACTTAATTATAATGCATCTTACGAGTGGAAGATAGATGCCTACAATGCATATGGAAATACAATGGGACCGGTCTGGTCGTTTACTACTAAAGTTCCTACAGTAGCTCCATTTACAGAAGGCTTTGAAGGTAGTGTAGCAAATTGGGTAATGGACGGAATAAACAGTTCCTGGGAAATCGATACTCCTATGGGACTGGGTGATTTTGGTGATAATGGCTTTGGTAAAAATAAAGGAAAAGATCCGACAGATTCCGGCAACCTCGATCCAGCTACAGCTCACGGCGGCACGAAATGTGCAGGAAATGACTTAACTGTTGATGGTCTTTATAACAGCGATGAAGGCTCATATCTTATTACTCCTCCATTAGATTGTTCAGCTATGGCAACAGTTCAATTAAGCTTCTGGCGATATTTGAATGTTGAAACTGACTGGGATGAAGTACATGTAGAAGTGAGCAATGACAGACGGGTTACCTGGAATGATCTCGGTCATCCGTTATATGTAGAAGAAACTGCCTGGACAGAAGTATTGTTTGATGCAACAGCTTTTGCTGTCGGTAATATCGTTGAATTCCGCTGGAGATTAGATTCTGATGCTTTTGTTCAACACACAGGCTGGAATGTTGACGATATTGCAGTGGATGTTTTATCAATCCCTGCTCCGCCCACAAATCCGGATCCTGCAGACTTAGCTGTTAATGTGTCAATAAATCCTACTTTGACCTGGACAAATAATGGTATTGTAGATAGTACAATTGTCTGGTTTGGCGATATGACCGATGCACTCGTAATTGTTGACACTCTTTATGGAGCTGCAGCTACTTACAATCCTGCCACTTTAGCATATTTGACTGAATATCAATGGAAAATAGTTAATTACAACTTAGTTGGAGATAATAGTGCTACTTCTTCAACCTGGACATTTACTACAAATACAGGTTATAATGTTAATGTTACACCTGCGAATACAAGCCTATCTGGATTTACGAGCGAGCAAATTGCATATACTGTTAATATAGACAATACAGGTATTTATGACACTGATTATGATCTTACTGTAAGTGGTAATGCCTGGACAACTGTATGGACAGATGATGGAATTCCTACAAGGGCTACAATCACGAATACCGGTAATATACCGATAGGTACTAATATTGATTTCTTTGTTGTTGTTGATGTAGGAATCGGACAGGATGTTGTGGATATCATAGTTACATCGACAGATGATCCGTTTGTAACTGAAACTAATCAGCTTACGACTACATCTAAAGCTACAAGCGGTGGTCCAGATACATTTGGCTATACCTGGAAGAATAATTTTGATGCAACCGGTCCAACATACAGTTGGATTACACCAATACCGATTGCTCCTTTAGCACCGGCAAATGTAATTATCTCACATACTGGTACCGATGTAATTATTACCTGGGATCCTGTTGCAGCAGCAACCTCATACAAAGTTTACTCATCAACAGACCCTTATGGTGTTTCACCAGCATTTACAGAAGACCTTACCGGTGCTTTTGTAGGTGAACAATGGACAGCTCCTGATCCTGCAGTTAATACTTTCTATCGTGTAACAGCAGATGGCGCGGTTAATAATATTCATCCGTTATTAGGTGATGATAATGTTATTGGACCAATCCAGATTGGATTTAACTTCAACTTCTATGGAACAGATTACACTGAATTTTATTTAAGTTCAAATGGTTGGATGTCATTTACTTATACTACATCCTCAGACTTAAGTAATGATCCAATTCCTACAGCTACAGGGGCAAATAATATAATTGCCTGGTTCTGGGATGATATGGATCCTGGGGATAATCCTAATGGTGACACTTATGTTTACTATGAAAACCTGGCAGGAACCAATGACTT
>JAGLWO010000270.1 GCA_023133395.1 Candidatus Cloacimonadota bacterium
ATACATTCCATTCCTTTAACCCAATTCTGATCGTTCCCAATATATTTAATCGGATTTGTAAGCAGCTTGAATTTTATACCTTCTTCTTCAGCATGATGAATTTCTTCATTTCTTGCTGGCATTTCAATACGAGAACGACGATACACTATTGTAACTTCTTTTGCTCCTGTTCGTAACGCATTTCTTGCACAATCCATAGCAACATTTCCACCACCAACTACTGCAACTTTATCTCCTTTGGGTAGCGGAGTGTCATATTCAGGAAATTTATAAGCTTTCATCAAATTTATTCTGGTTAGATATTCATTTGCAGAAAAAACATTGCACAAATTTTCTCCCGGAATTTTCATAAAAAGTGGTAATCCTGCTCCAACTCCAATATAAACTGCATTGAAATTTTCCAAAAGTTCATCAATCGTATAGATATTCCCGATTACCTGATTCAACTCTATTTTACATCCTAATCTTTTAAGATAATCAATTTCAAAATGCACAATGGATTTCGGCAACCTGAATTCCGGAATCCCGTAAACCAGAACACCACCAGGTTCATGTAATGCTTCAAAAATAGTGACTGAATAACCAAGCAATGTAAGGTCTGCAGCAACTGTTATTCCCCCAGGACCCGAGCCTACAACAGCAATCCTTTTATCGTGCTTTTCTTTTATTAAAGGAACTTTGACCAGATCCATTTTCCTTTCAAAATCTGCAACAAATCTTTCCAGGTATCCGATGGCCACAGGTTTATCTTTAATTCCGAGTATACACAATTCTTCACACTGGTCTTCCTGAGGACAAACCCGACCGCAAACAGCAGGAAGAACATTTCGTTCTTTTACTTTTTTTGCAGCTTCATCAAATTTTTCTTCACAGATGAGTCTAATAAATTCCGGTATATCAATATTCACAGGACATCCGTCCACGCATTTAGGTTTTTTACATTGCAGGCATCTTCCAGCTTCAAGAAGAGCTAACTCGGTGGTTAAACCGTATGGTACTTCCATAAAGTTATGGGTTCTCAGTTTCTGGTCCTGCTCGGGCATTTCCTGGCGTGGAATTTTTAATTTAATTCTTCTTTCGTCTGCTTTTGTAAGACCGTTCCACTGGCAACCATATTTCAAGCAGATATGGAATGGTAAAATCTTTGAATAAGCTGAAATAACTAATCTAGCGACCAAAGAATCACATTCCTCACATTTTCTTTCATCAGTTATAAGACTGGTTTGGCAATGAGGACAAATAAGGTCTGTTAATTTATCACCTTCCTTTATTGGCACTGAAGCTTCAACCTCAAAGACATCAAGGTAGGGACTTATATTAAGTTCAATCTCTTTGCCTTTATATTTTGCTTTGAACGCAAGTATTTCTTTATCTTTTTCTTTAACATTAAAGCTATTATTACAATACGGACAGTATGTACTCAGTAATGTTTTGAACTTAAAATATTTTACATCATAATCTAACATATACTCATCCTATTTTATTGAAAAAAGAAGAGCGTCTTTTTCATCTTTCAGGTACATGGAATTTCGTTTTTCAAGTTCATCAAAATCTACTTCATGCCCATCAAAATCAGGGCCATCCACACATGCGAATTTGGTTTTATTGCCAATATTTACTCTGCAACAACCACACATCCCAGTTCCATCAACCATAATCGGGTTCAAGCTAACCATTGTTTTGATTCCATATTTTTTTGTGAGTTCACAGATGTTTTTCATCATTACAATAGGACCGATAGCATAAACTTCTTTTACATCATGTCTTTCCTCTAGGTATTTTTTTAATGGCTGTGTAACAAATCCCTGCTCACCATAGCTGCCATCGTCTGTTGTAACAACCAGTTCATCACAAAGTAATCTCATTTCTTCCTCTAAAAACAGCAAGTCTTTTTCTCTGGCACCGATTATACCAATAATAAAATTACCTACCTCTCTCATAGCTTTGGTAATGCGATGTAAAATAGCTATCCCGGTTCCACCTCCCACAACAATAACTGTTCCCAGTTTTTCCACAGGAGCTTCTTTACCAAGTGGTCCCACAACATCCTTGAAAAAATCACCTGTATTCAAAGATCGCATTAAAGCAGTGCTCTTCCCCACAACCTGAAATATGATTGTTAGAGTTCC
>JAGLWO010000271.1 GCA_023133395.1 Candidatus Cloacimonadota bacterium
TGGTTCCAAAACGAAATTAACTGTCGTAGTATCACCTTCAACAATTTCCACATCAGTTTCTTCTCCAAAAAGATAAGCATTTCCTGCATCACAGGTAACTGTATAATTACCTACTAACTCACTTGCCAAAAGACTATCAATGATATAATATCCGTCAGCATTGGTGGAACATGTATATTCAACTCTGCCCTGACTGATAGCAGTTATTAGAGCATCTTCAATAGGTGCATTAGTATTAGAATCTGTTACCGTGCCATTAAGGGTGCCATAGGGAATTGGTTCCAAAGTGAAATCAATAGTAACGGTCTGATCTTCCAACACTTCCAAAACATCAGTAGTATCAAAATATCCTTCTGCTGTACAGGTAATATCCTGTATTCCAACAGGAATATATTCTAAAAGATAGGTGCCGTCAGGTACAGTGATGTCTGAGGTATTTTCAATAGATACGATAGCACCTTCTATGGGTTCTCCAGTGTCAAGGGCTGTTACAGTTCCATCAACATTGCCATATTCAAATAGTATAGCTATACCTTTATCAGTAATGATATCTATCACACCAAAGGAGTCGTGGAAGTGTACATCTCCGAAGGTCAAAAGACCCTGATTGATGGTCAGAGACTGGAATACAATGTCTGCAATCAGTCCCTCTCCTTCAGGTGCTTCAAGAGTATCTGTGCCGGCTAAGGTATAGGCAATGCTTAAGACACCGGGAGTAGAGGTATCGATCATCCAGCCGAGTGCAGTGCCTCCATTAGTAGTAAGAATGTTCGGTTCATAGGTAATGGGATTTGTAGCAGTAGCAGTTATATAATCAAGCTGGTTGTGGTTGTAAATCACTTCAAATTCATAAGTGTCAAGATTGTGAACATTTATAGCATAGACATCCACCCGAATGTAATCACCCACAGATGGTGCTGTCATGGTAGTGTCATTCTGGTTGCCATAGGTTGCGGCATCTAGGTCAAATCTTATGCCAGCATTCTCATTAGGACCTGCAAAAATCATGGAACTAAAAAATAAGCTTATTCCTAATATTAAGATTATTTTTTTAGTTAGTGTTCTTTTCTTTAACATTCTTATTCTCCTTTGGATTTAATATTTAATTCTTCAATCTTTTTGCTTTCTTTTAGAAAAAATTCGCTTTTTTTAAGGTTTCCCATTTCTTTATACACTTCGCTCATCCTTTCCAACCATACCTTTTGTGCTCTTGGATTTTTTATTTTAGAGACGATATGATAGGCGTGTCTAAAGTGTTCTATAGCCTTAGAGAATAAACCCCTCTTCCTGTATATCCTTCCCATGTTGCCAATAGTTGCAGCTTCGCCATCCAAATCTTGAATTTGGGAAAAGCTATGATATGCTTCCTGCATAAGCTTCATGGCTTCTGACATCCGATTTGTCTTATAGTACAATAACCCTAAATTAGCTTTACAGGTGGTTTCATCTTTCTTATCATTTGATTCGAAGAATAACTCAATTGCTTTTTTTAGATATTCTTCCGCCTTAGAAAAGTTTGATTTTTGTTCTAAGACCCAACTTATATTAGCATAAGCGAGACCAAGCAAATCAGACCCTTTCAAAAGTTCAATAGAACGTTGAAAATAGTCAAAAGCTCTGTCCATTTCTGTATATCGTATACAGTTGCCCAAATGACAGTATGCAGAACCTAACATTTTATTATCGCCCATTTCTTCTGCAAGAGAGATAAATTTTTGACAGGTTTTTAGTTCCATTTCTTTGTTATTCAAATTATGATATACAAGTATAATCTTATCATATGCAATAAAAAGAAGATCTTTGTCTTCTTCACAGTTGGTCTCTAAGTTCAGTAAAATTTTCAAGGACTCTTCTCTTTTCCCAAGACGATACATAATCAGAGCCTTTATAAAAAGTACTTCTAAACAACCAGGCTTAATATTTAATAATTCTTTTATACAATAAAGCAAATCAGAAGCTATAATATTCTCCAAGTAAGGGTTATCTTCTGATTCCAGTTCCTCTTTCATCTGTCTGTAAGATAATCCTTCTTTTATCTTTTCATCGATCCATATAACCCGATCTTTAATTTCTAAGTCGTTTTCCCAGAAGGAATATAAATTACCGCCTTCCCATTTGGGTTTTGGTATC
Source organism: Candidatus Cloacimonadota bacterium (assembly GCA_023133395.1). Taxonomy (GTDB): domain Bacteria; phylum Cloacimonadota; class Cloacimonadia; order Cloacimonadales; family TCS61; genus JACNIV01. The sequence goes on from JAGLWO010000271.1 coordinate 2,131, forward strand.
AAGCCCCTCTGTATTAAACGCTTTAGAGATCTCATATTAGATGTAATATTTTGACTTTTCCCAAATACTATAAGGTTTTGTTCGTCTGCGAATTCTACCAATTCATTTTGCGTAATTTTCACTTTTTTCTCCTAAAAAAATTAATATTCAACATTTTTACTAAAGCAACTTTTTGACTGCGTCGTGACAACGACATGACAACGAATTTTCTTAATGAATAATCTGTCAAGAATTTTCTCGGTTTGGATAAATATTTTTTTATTTTTTTATCAAAGTTATAGTAATGAATTATTGATGAGATATATGATTTTACAGTTAATTTATGTATATTGAAAATGGGAGAGATAAGGATTGTAGCTTATGAAAGCGTGAAAATGAAAATGTGGGGAAAATAGAATTTAGCAAATAGCATTTAGCCTTTTAGCCAATTAGCATTTAGCAAATTAGCGTTTAGTGGAAAAAGAAAAAAAGTTCGGGGTGCGGGATGCAGATTACGAGGAATGTTATCCAACGAATTATCGAAGCAATATTATTTGGTCAATAGCTAAAAAAGAGGGCATTGCCCTCTTCGGGATAGCGGGAATAAATATCCCACTATCCCATACGTATCACCTCACCAAATGGTGGTTTGAAGTTAGTTTTATCAGTTAATATCCACAAAACAGGATAATCTAGTGAATCCGGAAACGAATCGCAATATCCATCCGTGAAATAGATTGCACAGGAAGGCAATGAGTCTTCCCATTTTTACCTCACAGCTAATGCGAGTTCATTACCTTCGATATTTGCTACAAAGTAAGTATAAAAAAGCCACTGAATTTCACCAGTGGCTGATATTCAAAACGTTTCAACTCTATTTCAGCAGTAGCATTTTCTTAACTCTCTGAAAATCACCTGCTTTCCCCGATGGATCGGGATGCAAGCACAGTTTGTAGAAATAGATTCCTGAGCTTACTCGATTGCCATTGGAGTCTTTGCCATTCCAGATAACAGAATGTTCTCCTGCTGGTATTGTTTCATCAACAAGTGTTTTGACTTTCTGCCCTTTGATGTTGTAGATATTAAGTGAAACCTTTGAATTCTCTTTAAGAGAATAACATATCATTGTGGTTGGATTGAATGGATTCGGGAAATTATGATTGAGTTTTGTAGATAGAATATAGGGAATGTCATCAACTACTACACCTGTGACTTCTAATTGCACCGGAATAGTAACATAACCTACATACGGATCAAAAGATGTGATGACAATATCGGCAGTCTTTATGGTACCGGCTTCAAGACATGTAGCATCAAAAGTAACAGCGATATCATCGACACATCCGGGTTCGACGGTCCCGGACATAGGTTCTAATGACATCCATGGATGAGTAGTTAAGTAAACACCCTGTATAAATTCACCTTTATCAGGAGATTCAGACCATAATGTCCAACTACCGGGTGAGCCATAATATGAATGATTTGCTCCTGTATATAGATTGTCAGCACAAGTTGACGGATAACCACTGGAAGAAACAGGGGCAACGCCAAAGTAGAATCCTCCGGAAGTAATTGCAAGCGGTGTTGTCAACTCATGTACTATTTCTATCATATGTTGAGCTTCAATATCTTCCGATTCATAAAGAAGAGTTACACCATCTTCAGCATAGATCTTAAAGTGGAATGTAGCATCATCCCAGGGATAATCCGGATGCTCATAAAACCAATGATTAATCCTGGTGATGTCGTAATTACCAGTTATGCTAAAATCCGTAGGATTGAAATAGGAAACTCTTTCAGGGATATTCCAGACTAACCACCAAAGTGAATTTATATCACCATAAGTGTACCATTCTTCAAGACGAACATTATTATCTCCGGATTTATCAGCAGAATACCAGCCGGAAATATTTGATCCAATTACAGCACTATTATTGTTTGATCTTGTGCTTATATACCCGGGTGAAACAATGGAATAAAGTTTTTCGATTCGTAAGGAGCTTCCCTTAGTTATTCTATTCTCCGATTTAACATTCTTTTCATTTACAGGTGTTATATCAGTGTGTTTGCCCGGATGAATCGGAGTCCTTTGATTTGTATCTTGAACTACGGAAATATTATAGTTCAGTGGTGCATTACCAACATTGCCAACCGTAATGTATGTTGTAAGAACTTCTCCAGGTGCAATGCTTTCATTAATACTTAAAGGATCGATCACCATAATTGAAGTTGTCATTTCAAAATTTAAAGTAGCAGTATCATTAAACAGAATTTCAATACATTCCGACAGGGTATCAGCATATCCTTCCTTATGACAGGTAAATGGATATATACCGACAAGCTCACTGATCAAAAGACTATCAATTATATAATATCCATCGCTATTTGTGAAACCGGTATATTGAACAAAAGTAATTTCCGCACATTCAATCGGAGCGCCACCATCTAATTCCGTTACATATCCCTCTAAGGATCCGTATTGACGACATTCTTCATACACGCCCATATCTATTATTTCATTATAAATTCTTGGATTTCCATCTAAATCAAATTCCGGAAGATTAAGACCGGTTGTGTCCGGTGTTCCAGCATCTATGCAAGGTGAATAAGCAGTTAAATGAACATCTCCATTCCCCAGGTTAAAGAACAAAGGGTCTAACTGAATATTATAATACACATCGCAGGAATCGCCATTGGCATTTGTGGTTACATTTACTCCTATCAATGAATCGCAGTCATAGAAATTTCCACCTTCATTATTCCAGAAATTCGAATAATTAATGGATGGATTACTGATACCGTAAGAAACACATATCCCATAGTCGCCTCCTGTATTGTCTGAAACAATACAATTAATTAGACTCGGATTGGATGGTACCCCATTGGGGTTTTTCATACATCTAATTCCATTACCTTCTCCCCCAATACCATACAAATTATTTCCGCTGATAGTAACATTAGTTAAACTCGGACTGGAAGCCACACAATCAATCCCACCACCAAACCATATGGCAGTATTTCCAGTGATCATTACATTTGTTATACTCGGATGAGAATGATCCTGGCATAAAATGCCACCACCACCAATAATTAAGGAACTACCACAATTACACCAATTTTCACTGATTATAATATTTGTTATACTCGGATGAGAATGATCGCAACAGGTAATCCCACCACCAGCAGCACCAGCAGTATTTCCAGTTATGGTAACATTTTCTATACGCGGATTGGAAGATCCCCGTATGTAAATACCGCCACCACCACGACAAGCAGTATTTCCACTGATTATGGAATTTGTTATAATCGGATTGGAACTCCACCGACAAAAAATACCACCACCATAACCATCCATATTAGTAGTAGTATTTCCACTTATGATTACATTATCTATACGCGGATTGGAAGAATATGTACAGCTAATACCACCTCCGTTACGAGTAGCAGTATTTCCAATGATTATAGAATTAGTTAAAATCGGACTAGACGACCAACATAAAAGCCCACCACCATCCCGCCAATTAGCAGTATTTCCACTTATGGTTACATTTTCTATACTCGGATTGGAAGAATCCCTACAGTAAATACCACCACCATATCCAGCAGTATTTCCACTTATAGTTAGATAACTTAAACTCGGACTGGAATTATACCGACAGTAAATACCACCGCCGTATTCAGCAGAACCATTTGTAATTGTAAAGCCGGTCAAAATTGCAGTTGAGTCTTCTCCACTGTAAAATTCTACAACATGCCAGTTCTGGTTACCATCAATAATAGTTTGCGAAATATAGATTGTATCACCTGTTGTTAAGAATAATGAGCCAACTTTTATGCTTTTTCCAATAAAATTTATATTTTCAACATAAGTTCCCGGTGCCACCAACACTGTATCGCCATTAGAACATAAATAAATTGCTGCTTGTATGGAGTTGAGTGTAGAATCCGGGTGTACATACCAGAGAGTAGTATCACAAAAGGCACCAGCAGTATTGCTGGGAGCGCTTTCGTTAACAGGCGTTTCATTGTCATAAGCATTTACATAAAAGGAATATTGCCCGGGGCTCAATCCTGAAACAGTATAAGTCTCCACCCCTGGTACTACTGAGGTTATTAGCGTGCTGTCGGCATAATAAACATTTATACCGGCTAAGTCATCGAGAGGAGTACCGTCTTCTTGGGTAACAGGGTCTATCCAGGTAAGTTGAATGATACTAATTGAGATGGCATCAGCAAATAGATTTTCAGGTGGTGATGGAATCGGTGAACCCCCGGCATGCCAGCTAACTGTTTCACTGGGATCAGATGTGCATGAATCATCATCCACTGCCAATAAATAATAACTATACAATTGACCATCTGTTAGACCAGCATCAGTGTAGGTTTCCACCCCGGGATTGACTGATGCAATAAAAGTGCCATCAGAATAATAGACCTCAATATGATTCAGATCCGTAAGTGTGGAGCCATCTATATTCTCGGTGGGGTCTGACCAGAAGAGTTGAATTGAGTTTGGTGTGGTGTAATCACTGTATGCGGTTAAATCAGCGGGAGGCATTGGAGGAATTCCACCTAGAAAAGCTATTGATGTGTTCGTGATTTCATCCATTGTACCATATGAATCATGATAATAGACACTACCAAAACTCAGGTAACTATTTCCTGTTGTCAGTGCCTGGAATACAATATCTGCAATAAGACCATCTCCTTCCGGTGCCTGAAGAGTATCTGTGCCTGCTAATGTATAGGCAATGCTTAAAACACCAGGAATAGAAGTATCAACCATCCAACCGAGTGCAGTGCCACCATTAGATTCAAGAAGGTTCCCTTCATAAGTAATGGGATTGGTAGATACAGCAGTGATGTATTGCAAACGGTTCGTGTTATAGATCACCTCAAATTCATAAGTGTCGAGATTCACCACATCCTGAGCATATACATCCAGCCGAATGTAATCACCCACACCCGGCTCCGGTATCTGAAGCAGGTTCTGGTTACCGTAAGTTGTTGAATTCAGGTCGAAGGTTATGCCGGCATTCTCATTGGGACCTCTCTCATTCCTAAAAGTATCCGGAGCTGTTTTAGCTATCAGTAAAGCTGTAACTACCAATAGACACAATAAAATAATTAATTTTTTCATCTTTTCTCCTCCATTAGGTAAGGAAAAAATAAAGAAATTTCTTATTGATGCTAACATTATCTTTTCCTTATATTGTTCTTTCTCCCAAAGATCGCATTGGGAGAGAGGATCATAAATTTAATTATTTGCAGAAATTCTGTAAAACTTTTTTAAACCAACAGTATTAATAATTACTTCACCAATATCAGTTACAGTAGCTTCCAGAGTATTGAACGAACCATTTGGTTCATCATCGCTGTAAATATTGTATTCCAGACCCTCGTTATCCCAGGTGATTTTGACACTATCACCATCAGCAACTATATTAATATTTACATTTTCAGGTGGATCAGGAGGTAGTATAGTTAATGCAGCAGTACCTTTATCTGTAATAACATCCATCACACCATCTGAATCGTAGTAGTAAACATCACCAAAGCTCAGAGTTCCATAAGTTTCAACAAGAGATATGAATACAATGTCTGCAATTAGTCCCTCTCCTTCAGGTGCCTCAAGAGTATCTGTGCCTGCTAAGGTATAAGCAATACTTAATACACCCGGAGTAGAAGTATCGATCATCCAGCCGAGTGCAGTGCCACCATTAGATTCAAGGATGTTCCCTTCAAATGTAATGGGATTTGTAGCTGTAGCTGTTACATATTCAAGCTCCGTTGGGTTATAGACTACTTCAAACTCATAGGTATCTAAATTGTGAACTTCAGTACAATACACATCTAGCCTTATATAGGTACCTACAGGTTGAGAGGGTATTCCGGTCAGATTCTGGTTACCATAAGTTGTTGCATCCATATCAAAAACTATAGCTGCATTCTCGTTTGGACCGGCAAAGATCAGGGAACAGAAAAATAAAGTTAGTCCTAATATTAAAATTAATCTTTTCTTTTTCATCTTTTTCCTCTTTATTTTATAATAGTTAAAAAGGATTCTGCATAATACCTAATAGTCATTGCAAGGTCTCTTACAAAGAAATTCTATCGAAGCAATTTAAATCTTTAACTAATTGACAATAATGAGATTGCTTCGTTTGAAGCAGCAAGAAGAAAAACTCGCAAAGACACTCTATTTTACTTTTCTTACAAAAACACTCTATTATACAGAACTCATCATATAGTTAAATACAGAATTCTTCTGATTGAACCATACCAGTTGAATAAAAAAGGATTCAACGGCATAAATTGCGAAGGTCAAGATGCTTTTGATAGTATCACAACCTTCGCAAGGTTTTTATCTTTATTTCAGTAACATCATTTTCTTGAATTCAGAATAGCTCTCAGATTTCAGTTTGTAGAAATAAACTCCAGAAGCATTATCTTGTGAATTCCATTCGTAATTATAAGCACCATTATCGAAGGTTTTGGATTCAACTATCTGACCTCTGATGTTAAAGATAGTCAATTCACCAGTTTCACCTTCTTTGATGTCGAATTGAATGAATGTGGTCGGGTTGAATGGATTTGGATAGTTACCTTTGAGTAATGTAATTTCTGGAAGCGGAGGTGTAATTTCTTCTTCAGGTATGGTTAAGGATGTAGGACCATATATTTCTGTGTCATTTGAATTGCTAACGCTTTCCAACCAGTACCAGTAAGTATTATTTGTTTCAACCGGGTATTCATCGATAAACTCATAATTTGTAGGTTCGGAAGTAGTTCCTGCTCCGACAATCAACCCTACATTGATTTGAGTAGTATTATCTTCTTCGAGCGCAAAATCGCTTTCACCACGATAGATATTCCATCCCAGATTGTTGTTTTCACTTTGAGTAGTCCACATTATAGTTAAATTATCTGCAACAAATTCAGCAAAAAAACTGGTGAGGGTGACGGGGAG
>JAGLWO010000272.1 GCA_023133395.1 Candidatus Cloacimonadota bacterium
AACTGGAATGGTACTGAAGATGTTACTTTCTATCTTGATGATAATATAGTAGTTCGAGGTCGTGATATTGTAAGTCAAACTATCCCGGTTACAATTAACCCTGTAAATGACCCACCTACAATTGTATTACCGGATGACTTTACATTTGCAGAAGATAGTTTATTGGTCGTTGATTTCGCTCAATATATTAGTGATGTAGATGAAGATAGCCTTTCATTATCAGTGAGCGGAAATATCAATGTTACTATAAATATTGATTCTACTATTGTGACCTTCGGAGCAATTCAGGATTGGTTTGGAACCGAAACTCTGACATTCACAATTAACGATAACCAGACCAGGGCGACTGCAGAAGATAGTGTGGATGTAATTGTAACACCTGTGAACGATCCACCAGTTCTGATAAGCTGGTTACCTGAAGAACTTGTATTCACAGTAGAAGAAGACAGTATTGTAACATTCTATGTTGAAGTAGAAGATATCGACAGTGAATTGAATTATACCTGGTTCGTAAGTGATACTCTTCAAACTGAAATAACCGATACATTCATTTATGAATTTTCTGAAGTAGGAGAATTTGAGATCAAATCTGTTGTTTCTGATGAGGAATATAATATCATAACAATCTGGAATATTACTGTTGAGCCGGGTGTGGGAGCAGGAGCTATCCTGCCAGCACTCACTAGACTCTACCAGAACTACCCGAATCCGTTCAATCCAACAACAACTATCAAGTTTGATCTTGTAAATGCCGGAAAAGTAACAGTTAAGGTTTACAACATTAAAGGAGAACTTGTAAGGACTTTATATTCTGGAAATTATCCTGCAGGAAAGCATGATGTTATCTGGAATGGGAAAGATAATTCTGACAAAACAGTTTCATCAGGTGTTTATTTCTATCATCTAAAGATAAAGAATTATAGCTCATTCAAGAAAGCAATTATGCTGAAGTAAACTGTAAGAAATCATAAAGCCACTGGAAATTTCCAGTGGCTTTTTTGTTTTTTTTACTAATCAGCATAAAACTTTTGACAATTCTTTGTCCTTTTTAAAATTTATCTTTGTAAATTAGTAAAACTATATAATAAATCATAATAGGAGGGGTGATGGCAGATCTGAAAACTGTAGAATATTTTGTTAGTGATAATTATTCTTTCAAAGTAATGAGAGATGAAAAAGGAAGAAAGGTTGGGAAACTGGTTAATTTAATAACTGAGGAAGTAGAAGAATTCAATCAAAGAGTTTTACCACAGAATATTCCAAATCTTTTAAATGTAGCCAAAGTCGTTATTAGTGCTGCCTGGCAGGATGGAAAGATCTTACCATCTGAAAAGGAAGCGTTCGAAAATACTTTTAGAAACGTTAACTTCACAAATGAACAAAGAGCAGAAATTGAAAAAGAATTTAAGGATCCAACACCTAAAGAGGAACTCGTTAAAAATATTATGACCCGTGAAGAGAAAATACTGATCCTGGAAACTTCCTTACTGCTTGTAATAGCTGATAATGAATTTCATCCTAAGGAAAAAGAATTTATCGGATACCTGGTTAAAAAATTTGAACTTGATACAACAGATTTCGCTATTCTTTATAGTATTTTACCGGAGCGAGTAAGAAAATACATCACCAGAGAAAAACTTCATGATACTCTTGAAATAAAAGCTGATGAAATTGAGACATTAAAGAAATTTTCCGTAGAAAAGCGAGCATTAGATACAAGCCATGATCAAGTTTATGCCCAATTCCTGCATAACTGGAAAAACAGGAGTATTCGTTACAGAAGGAGTAGTGTTTATTAATCTTTAAATACTGAAAAATATAGCCACAGGATATTCTGTGGCTTTTTTATTTTAATTATTTATTCAATTCCAATTATTTTAAAAACCCCGAATAATTTCATACATGCTATAAATACAGCAACCATTAGTACAATCCTGATAAACCGTTCCCCTTTTTTTATAGCAGCTTTCACACCCAGATATGCACCAATAACATTTCCTACAGCTAAAATTAAACCATATTTCCA
>JAGLWO010000273.1 GCA_023133395.1 Candidatus Cloacimonadota bacterium
TGTAACTGCTGAAAGAACCTGCACTCCTTCTGACAATAGCTACAGTGAAAAAACCGAAAGGTTGAGGAAAAGGTAAATCAATTAAATTGAGTCCCACCAATATATTGATGGGACTCATACTGTTGACAAAGCCCTGCAAAGCGGGGCTTTGTTTTTTTTATCTCTTCATAACCCGACTCGGGTCCTCCGAACTCAAGTCGAGTCTTGCTTGTCTAATTTTTCACTTTCTTTTGAAATTCAATTTTCTTCTGATCAAATTTCCTGTAAGTTGCTTTTGGATATTTAGAGATTACTTTTTTCTTCTCGTTACCAAACCCCTGTTTGGTAATGTTATCTCTCGGTGTTTCTGTTGAAGCAATCACATAATAGAATTTCTTTACGTCTCCAATTGGAGCTATCCAGCTTTCTCCAGCAAATGAACCGGAGGTATCTTCTACAAAACCGGTGTATGGATCATCTGAAGAATAAACCTTATATGAATTCGCACCTGTTACTGCATCCCAACTGAGATAAACATCCGTACCTATAATTTCTATCGTTACATTTTGGGGTGGATCAGGAGCTATTGTCTGGTCGAAATAATAAGCCCCCATATCAGCTATTGTGCCGTCCGGGTCTAATGGTGAAGCAGGATCTCCAGCATCTATACACGGGGAAGTCGACTGCAGGTGGTAATTCCCATTACCGGGATCCACAAATAACGGGTCTTCATCAATATTCCCTGTCCCTGTCCACCCACCATATATATTCGAATATATTGCTGTAACAATACCACCTGAGACAATATAGATCTCCTGCGGCGAATCATTCCACAAAATGGAATTTATTAAATTCAGACTGGAATCTTGACAGTAAATCCCACCACCATTTACATAAGCTGTATTATTCGCTACCGTCACATTCTCTAAATTCGGACTTGAATAATAGTAACATAAAATCCCACCACCACGATTAGCAGAATTACCTGTTATTGTTACATTCTCCAAGCTCGGACTGGAATTGTCATAAAAGTATATCCCACCACCAGAATAAGTAGCACTATTACCGGTAATTGTTATATTCTCTAAACTCGGACTGGACATCTCACAGAGAATCCCACCACCATAATCAGCAGTATTACCCGATATTGTTATATTCTGTAGACTCGGATTAGATTCATAACAGTAAATCCCACCACCATAATTAGCCGGAGGATCTCCTGATGCTAAACCATTTGTAAGTGTAATGCCACATAAAACTGCTGTTGAATCCTCACCGTATTCAAATGTAACCACTCTTCCACTATTATTTCCATCGATGGTAGTTGAAGAAATATAAGTTGTATCTTGTGTTGTTAAAAATAA
>JAGLWO010000274.1 GCA_023133395.1 Candidatus Cloacimonadota bacterium
CCCTTACTGAGATTCGCAGTGTCTATTGTATTGAATCCAGCAGTTCTTGTGGTTACAGATTGGAAATAGGAAGTATAAAGTCTATCAAGAAAATTGAAACCTTTCATTTCATTGTTATATTCAGAAATAAAAAATGCAATCGCTCCTATAAGTAATAATGTAATTGTACAGGTCAAAACAATCTTTGAATGTAGATATAATCTTGATATTCTGAATTTATTTAAAATCGTTCTTCTAATATCAACCATAACCGGAAATCCGATTCCTCCTAAAATTATCAGGGAAGTTATAACAAAATTGATATTAAAATTAGATTTAAATCCCATGAAGCTGTTCTGATATAAGCTGAATCCAGCATTACAGAAAGCAGAAATCGAATGAAAAACAGAATGATATATAGCCCTATTTGGAGAATATATTTGGGAAATAAAAGTAAAATAGAGAATAACTGCACCGATAAATTCAAAGATTAGTGTAACTATCAAGATACTTTTAACCAGACTGATCATATCGATCTTGTTAGATTCACCCACAACATTTTGTATTAATGATTCTCTCTTTAAACTAAGTCTTTGACCGAGCATAACAGCAAACGCACTTGATATGGTCATTATACCAAGGCCACCAATTTGAATTAAGAAAAGGATTATAAGTTGACCGAACAGTGTGAAATGCGTTCCTGTATTATATACAATTAATCCTGTTACACAGGTTGCAGAAGTAGAAGTAAACAACGCCCCCAGAAGTGAAGTTTCTTCACCTGATACTGTAGCTGCAGGTAACATTAACATCAGCGAACCAAGGAAAATTGCGACAAAAAAACTGAATAGTACTAACACTGGTGGGTTATCTGAGAGTTTATCAAAAAATGCACCTTTGTAAGTTTTTAAGGCAAAAGAACGAATCAGATAGAATGTTTGTCTTCCGATCAGATAAAACTGAAAAACCTTTTCCGAGTCTTTTACAAGCAATCCTATGGAAATGAACAAAATATCAGGGAGAATTTTCACGATTATTTTTTGCGAAATTCCAGTATTTATTACTCTCAAAATTATGTTAAAAATTAAAAAATATATAGAAATCTGAGTATATTGGCTTATTAGGTCTTTATCTATACTGATAAGAGGTAAGAAAAGAACCAGAATATTTATTGAAGCAAATAAATTGAGTATAAAATTTATAATTATTTCGATTATATTTAGGAATTTTGATTTATACATTAAGATTATACTCTTTTAAACACTTAATTTTTTAACGATTTCCTCGTGAATTGCTTCTAATGACTGGTCTGCATTGATATGGATTAGTAAATTCTTTTCAGTAAAGTATTCGATAACCTTCTTAGTTTCATTATGGAATTTTTCAATTCTTTTACTGATAGCTTCTTTGTTATCATCATCTCTTCTTATTATTTCGCCTTCACAAACATCACAAATTCCGGGTTTCTTAGATTTTTTAAAAAGTATATTATAATCTTTTTTACAAATTTTGCAAATTCTTCGAGCCATTAAACGTTCAATAGCTTTATCGTCAGTAAGATCGAGCAGTATAACACTGTCTATTTCAAAGTTCTTTACAAGAAATTTTAGTTGTTCGATATTCCTGGGAAAGCCATCGAGTATGAAGCCTTTCTCAGCCTGATTAAGAGCGTTCTTAACAATTTCAAAAACATATTTATCCGGTACAAGTTCTCCTTTATCAATATACTCCTTTGCCAGAAGACCTAATTCAGTCTCCTGCTCAATATTCTTACGGAACAGATCACCTGTGGTAATGTGTTCCCATCCAAATCTATTTTCCAGAATCTTAGCCTGTGTTCCTTTTCCACTACCCTGAATTCCAATCAGAATAATATTCATAAAATTTCTCCAATGCCCAAACCACACATAAAGCTTAACTACGGCGAAATTTATTAATTCAGCCTTTATCGTCAAGTTTTACATTTTCTAGGATTTTACAGATTTAATGTAATAAACAAAAAGTTTGACCATTTTATTCTATTTTTCGAAATTACATTTATGAAAAAAATTGCGATCACAGGTTCTAATGGATTTATCGGGAGCACTCTAACCAGAATACTAAAAAAAAATTACGATGTAATCAGTCTGGTTAGATATGGTTCCAATATTGAGCTTTTGCCTGAAGATAGCACTATCGTTTATATTGATTATCACAAGCCTGATAAAATAGCAGAGATTTTAAAAGATGTCGAAATTCTGATACATACTGCTGCTCTTACACGCGCCAAAACCTGGCAGCAATTCAAAAAAATTAATATAGATTTAACTGAAAAACTGGTGGATATTTTCAATGATACTGAATCATTAAAGCAGTTCGTCTTTATCAGCAGCCAGGCAGCATCAGGACCAGCACAAAGCAAAACAACCCCGAAAATCGAATCAGATAAATGTGAACCAATTTCAATGTATGGTAGAAGTAAATTCCTGGCGGAAAATATTATCAAAGAAAAAGCTAATAAACCTTGGACTATAATTCGACCGGTAGCGGTCTTTGGTCCCGGTGATAAGGATTTTCTTCAGTACTTCAAACTCATGAAATCGCATCTGGCTTTTATAACTGGATTCAAGAAAAAATATATCAACCTTATCTATGTCGATGATCTTGTTGAGATAACATCCAAAACTCTGGTAAACGAAAAAGCTTATAACCAAATACTTTTCGCTTCCAATAGTGAAGCATATTCATTAGAAAATTTTATTCAAAATTTAGGAAGTTTCATGAACACTTATTTTATAACAATACATGTCCCGGAAATATTATTATACCCAATAGCTTTAATCGGAGAATTCTTCTCAATATTCAGTAAAAAACCTCCAATCATTAACCGTGAAAAAATCAAAGAATTCAAAGAAAGATACTGGCTCGTAAACAATGAAAAAGCAAACAAATTATTAGATTTTAAGCCTTCAGACAATATTGTTCAAAATCTGCAAACTACATATAACTGGTATAAAGAGAAAAAATGGATATGATTTTTCAAATTAAAAAAGATAAAAGCAAAATGAAAAATGGAAGACACAATACAAATTTCTTTATAATTCTGTTAACAATGATAATTGTTCCCATAACTGTATGGACACAAAGTGAAATAGCCGAAACTGAAGTACAAAGTGACTCTTTATCAACGTACACTTCTCAGCAGGATAGTTTAAACCTTATTGAAAAAAGTCCAGAAGATTCATTATCATTTAAGTTCGCTCAGGATGATAGCTTAAAGGTTTTTGAAGAAATTCCAGATACAACAGTTTCCGCATTAGAAATTCTAAAGAAAGATGTTGAAGCACATATTAAACAGAAAAACCAGATGCGTGAAGACCTATTCCTCCCCTATTTAATTCACAATGAGAATTTCCATTTGAAGTCTTCATTTGACCCGGATATACGCTTTATTAAAAATGGATTCACAATAATTCCTTTTGAAGTATCCAATACCCATATCCTGCAAAACTACAAACCATTCTTCAATACTGAATTTAAGCGTGATTTTATCCATTTTAGGCAAGATGATTATGAACTCCCTGTAGCAATCACCGAATCTTTCCTGGGGCTTGGTGATGTCGATATGAACCATGCTACAGTTTCCCTGAAGAAAGGAAATATTCTGGGAATAACCAATTTGAACTTTAAAGCAGATTATATCGGACAGGATGGGAAATGGCTGGGAACAAATGAAAAATCCAGAAATTTAAACCTGCATCTTTTTTATAACTTAAACTGGGGTAAATTACATTTTTACCATACAATTATCGACCAGGAAATTCATACAAATAAATTAGCGAATGCACCAGAAATCCCGGAAGATCCTAAAATTAAAGAATGGACATCAGACAGCGCTATCCTGTTTGAAAACAGGTACCTTAATATCGGGGGACGTTACGAGAAGACCGAGATTGATACATTAAACAGGACATTAACCGAATTCATATTAACAAAATCATTACAAAATAATAACCACTTTATAACTTTAACATGGGAATATTTCCGGGAAAAATCAGATGACTCTTCATTCAACATCTTTACATTCAATCAAAGCTCAGATATTTTCTTATTCGATATTGGAAATAGCTGCTATTACCAGGATGAAGATAATTATCTTCTTTCTTCAAAAATCAGTGCAAAAATATTTAAACCCATATCTTTAACAGCAGAA
>JAGLWO010000275.1 GCA_023133395.1 Candidatus Cloacimonadota bacterium
CTTAAAATTGATTATGTAATAGAATCAACAGGTGTCTTTCGCACCAGAGAAGGAGCAGCCAAGCACCTTCAGTCAGGAGCTAACAAGGTAATAATAACCGCTCCTGCCAAAGGTGAAATAGATGCAACTATCGTTCTTGGGGTTAATGATGATACTTTAAAACCCGAACATAAGATAATCTCAAATGCTTCCTGCACAACCAACTGTCTTGCTCCTGTTATGAAAGTTATTTCTGATAATTTTGAAGTTAAATCAGCATTTATGACAACGATTCATTCATATACTATGGACCAAAGGTTACTGGATTACCCTCATAAGGATTTAAGAAGAGCCCGAGCTGCTGCACTGAATATTGTTCCTACCACAACTGGCGCAGCTTCAGCAACTGGAATGGTAATTCCCAAACTGAAAGGAAAAATTGACGGTATGGCAGTAAGAGTCACCACGCCAAATGGCTCATTGGTCGATATTACAATCGTCGTGGATAGAGAAACAACTAAAGAAGAAATAAACTGTCTGATGAAGAAAGCTGCTGAAACTAATCTCAAAGGAATTCTGGAATACTCTGAAGAACCACTTGTTTCCACAGATATCATCGGTAATCCTGCTTCTTCCATTTTTGACTCTCAGGTAACAATGGTAAATGGAAATCTGATAAAAATCTTAAGCTGGTATGATAACGAATGGGGATATTCCTGCCGGGTAGTTGATATTGTGAAATATATTTCAGAGTTGGAATAAATAATGCTTTGTTATGTTCATTGGAAATTGCCGTAAGGATTTTTAATGAAAAAAAATATTATCCTGATTATAGCAAGCCTGTTATCCACAGGCTTGCTTATTGCAAATAATTCAAAAATTATAAAATTTCAACCGGTTGATTCATCAAATATCAATAATCGAGAAGAAACCATTTTCTTTATCGAGGATTTTGAAGATGGCGCTCCTGAATGGACTTCAATTGATGTGACCGATCCCGGTTCCCGCTGGCATACGAGTGCATATAATTCTTATGGGGGATCAGGCAAATCGTGGCGAATGGCAGACCCCGATATTATACCAGATGGTGGTTATCTTGATGGATGGTACCAGGTCTTGGATACTCCTGTTATCTCTCTTCCCAATTCCAGTAATTTAACTTTGACCTTTGAACAGTACAGGGCAATTGAAGAACTTGGTGAACATGAAAATTTCAATGGTTGGGATGGTTTTAATATCCGCATCAGAACTTCCAACCAGGATTATGAAGAAGCTGAAATTCTAACTGGTAGTATTCCTGCATATAACAGCACAAGTATGTACAGCTTTGGTTATGAACACGGAGAAGACCCTGATGGTATCCCCGGAATTCCCGGTTGGGGAGGATCAACCGACTGGACAACTACGACCATCACAATTCCCGATTCCTATCTTGGTGAAGATGTTATTATTAGTTTTGCTTTTGCTTCCGACCCAAGCACATCAACTGCTACCAATCCCGAGTTCACGGGTGTTTTCATTGATAACATCAACATTGCAGGTGTATTTACAAATGATGGAGAGGATGAAACCGGGTTTTATGGCTTTTCTAATACAGAGGTTGGTGGTAACCTCTGGCATATTTTTGAACCATCTACAGCTTATTCTCCAACACATGCTTTAGGTTGTTTTGACACTGAAACAGGTACCTATAATCCTAATATGGAAAATTATATTGAAAGTCCAACTATCGATCTGCCATCTACCGGACAAATTGATTTTGATATGTATATGAGAACAGAACTCGATGATATCTCATTTCCAGATTGTGATTATTTTTCCATTGAGGTTAGCTACTGGGTCGAAGAATATGAGTGCTGGACAAATTGGAACTCGATCTCAAATCCCACTGGTGACCCTGGTTTGGAAAACGTGGTTTTTACCGGCTCAGTTGATGAGTGGACTCTTTTTTCTGAAGGATGGCCTGGCTACAATGATATTTCCAGTTTAGCAGGTTATACGATCCAGTTAAGGATAGGCTTTCATTCAAACGGTGATGA
>JAGLWO010000276.1 GCA_023133395.1 Candidatus Cloacimonadota bacterium
GACTGTTTTATCTTTCTGGGAAAATCAAGCTTGAGAAGAACAAGATTTTCTTTTGCATATTTAATAAATTCTTCCTGTGAAAAAATGTCGTCACGCAGTTTGAAGCACCATCCACACCAATCTGAGCCAGTGAAATCAACAAAGATAGGAATTCCCTTTTCCTGAGAGATTTTTTGAGCTTCTTCTAAGTTTGTTAACCAATTTAAGTTACTAACTTCATTTTTAATTTCGTTCTTTTCTATTGTACATGCAGTTGCTGTTAGAATTACAAGAATTAAAATTATTAGAGTTATTTTTTTCATTCTATATTTTCTCCGTTTAAAAATATTTTTGTTTTAATTTTTGAAGACTTACGAAGCATTTCAGAAACGCCACAATAGCGAGTTTCAGAAAGTTCTATGGCTCTTTTTATTTTATCTGTGAGAAGGTTATCACCTGTGAAAATAAAATCCAGATTTATTGTGTGATAAATTCTTGGATGTTCTTCTGTTAGTTCACCTTTTATTTTTATTTCCAGTTGGTAATCTCGTATTTTCATTTTCTTAAGAATAGAAACGACATCCATCCCTGTACAACCAGCAAGACTGGTGAGAAGTAAACCTTTTGGCTTGGGTCCTTGGTTCTCACCACCAACCCTGGGATCAGCATCTATTGTAAAATGATGACCATTGAGTTCCACGTCAAAAGCCATATTATTCAGCCATTTTATTCTGGCTGATTCTTTCATATGTGAGCTTCTTTTTCCTTTAAAGCTGCTTGATAAGCTTTGACATAAAGAGTCATAAGGGTATAGATATTTTCAACTTTATCTTTTGGTAATCTATTAATAAGGTCCTCTTGCATATTCATAAAGTCAAGTACGGTCTCTCTATTGGTCTTTTTTCCTTTTTCAGTAATTTCTGCGAACCAGCTTCTACGGTCTATTTTGGAAGGAAATCTTTTTACAAGTTTTTTCTTAACCAGAGTATCGATGATTCTGGTAATCCTGCTATGAGAAACTTTCATTTCAACAGATAAATCATTCATACAAACAGGTTTTTTGATTGAATAAAGGAAATTTAAAAGGTCACACTCCATCCTGCCTAAATGAAGGCATTTACGTCTGATCATTTCCTTTTTTGAGCATAAAAGATAAAGCTCTTTGCTCAATTGTGCATACCTATCCACTAATTTTTTCATTTTTCTCTCCTTTTTTAGTTTTTTAATAATCTATCGATTTTTTCTTTATCGAAACCTATAAATGGTTTATTATTGATCCATATCTGGGGTACTCCATGTTTCCCTGATCTTTTAATCATATCCTGAAATGCTTTTGGATCTTTCGATACATCTACATCAACAAATCTTATCTTATTTTCCTTTAAATAACTTTTCAATTTTCTACACCAGGAACATGTAGGTGTACTAAAGACAACAACTTTTTTACCACTCACCTTTAGCCCCATAAAATATAAATATCATCAAACTTTAGTAAACTATAATTTTATATAAAAAAAAGACAAGTTTTTTTTATTCTAAACTTGAAATTAATTTTTTTATAACGTCTTTGGAATTCAATCCTTCAGCTTCAGCAGCAAAAGAAACGATTACCCTGTGCTGAAGTACGATGTTCGCAATGTGTTTAATATCTTCGACTGAGGGAGTTAACCTGTTATCAAGAGCAGCTCTGGTTTTTGCAGCGTAAACCAGATATTGGGAAGCCCTGGGTCCAGCACCCCAGTTAACCCATTTTTTTATGAAGTCTGGAGCATTTTTGTATAAAGGTCTGGTTGAACGGGTTAACTTCAATGCGTAATCAATGACATGTTCACTAACTGGAATATGAGTAATTGCTTTTTGGATTTCAATTATTTCTGGAGCAGAGAAAACAGAAGACACAGATACAAATGAAGATATTGAATCTTTCTTAACGATCTCTTTTTCTTCCTCATAAGAAGGATAGTCGATATTAAGATAAAACATGAATCTATCGAGTTGAGCTTCCGGAAGGGGATATGTTCCTTCCTGCTCGATAGGGTTTTGAGTGGCTAAAACAAAAAACGGTCGTTCTAATTCATAGGTTTGATTTCCTGCTGTAACCTGGTATTCCTGCATTGCCTGAAGCAAGGCAGATTGTGTTTTCGGAGGTGTTCTATTGATCTCGTCTGCTAAAATAATATTTGCAAAAATTGGACCTTTAATATATTCGAAGTACCTTTTTCCATCAGCTTTATTCTCTGCCAGGATATCTGTTCCCGTAATATCGGAAGGCATAAGATCAGGGGTGAATTGTATACGACTGAATTTCATATTAAAAACTCTTGCCATTGTCGATATTAAAAGGGTTTTAGCTAAACCGGGAACACCTTCCAGAAGGCAGTGTCCGTTAGAAAATAAAGCTATCAGAAACTGTTCGATAATTTCTTCCTGACCAACAATTACTTTATGGATCTCAGCTTTTATTTTTTGTTTAGCATCAGAGAGTTTTTCCAAAATCTCAATATTCTTTTTTGGCATATTTTCCTCTAAGTTTTATTATGAGGTACAAGTTCATGAAATCTGATTTTTAAGGCAAGTAAAGAAATTCCTCCTATTAAAAAAATCCATATTGATGTTAAAAGATGAGAAAATGTAACAGCTGCACTTGTAAGGTTTTCATTAACTCCCAGAGCAAAAGAGAATATCAAAACCCACATAAATTGATTTGAACCGATTTGAGCAGGTGGAGTTGGAAGAATATATGTTAAGTTCATGAGGGTATAACCAAACAAAATTTTAGGATACGTTATTTCAGCACCAAATGCCTTGAATACAGAATATACATATATTGCTTCTGAAAGAACAGCCAGAATTGTCAGAAAGTAAACAAGAACATTATCCCAAAAGCGGTTTTTCATTACAGCCATACCATCCACGAAATTCTTGAAAAAATCTTCTATCCTGGGACGGTATTTTTTGGGCACTACTTTCTCCATCAAATGAAGCAAGTTAACTGCTTTCTGTCGATGGTTTACTGCAAAAAACAAAAAACCAATAAATCCCAGAAAGATAAAAAACAAAGCAATTATTATTGAATATAGAGTTGTATTAAGTTTGACTGTAATAAGTGGTATCAATATCATTATCAAGATTATAGGAAAAAGATCTGTAATTTTGTCGATGAAAACTGTTGGAAGGCTTTTTGAAATCCTAACCTGATGCTTGTTTTTTAGGATAACCGATTTTGCGATTTCACCTGCACGTATTGGAATAATATAATTAATAAGCAAACCGGTCATAAATAAAGAGAAACTCTCAAAAACCTTCATTTTATATATTGGGTTCAGGATTATTTTCCAGCGAAAGCTTCTGAGAAGATAAGCGAATATATAAAATAAAGAAAAAATTAAAACAGAAGTCAGATTGAAATTTTTGAAATATTGAATGAATTCATGCCAATCAACAATTCTAAGCCATGCTACAAGGAAAATTATTCCTAAAATTATTCCAAATAACCAGTTATATTTATTTTTCATTTTTTCCTTTTGGAATAAAAAGAAAATATTTATGATGTGCCCAAAACATTTTTATAAATGCAGGTATATTTTTTTCAAACCAGTAATACTTCATCATTTTATCTGGGAAATCGGGGGTCTTCCCAGAATAATAATCCATAATAGATAATGGTTCTTTTCTCTGTTTCCCGGCTAACTCGCTCAATCCGAATATTTTCAGGAATTTCTCTTTTGGCATTCCGATATCCGGCCAGGGCGGGCAATCGATGTATTTATTATCAATTAATAACCAATCCAAATTCATCATAATTTTTTTAATATTTTTTGGATAAATATTTTTTTCTCTAAGATAGGTTTTTAAGTCTTCTTTTCCAATCTTTTTTTGAATTGTATAACCCAATCCAGTTCTATTAGGGACACAAAGTAGGATTACCTTTGATGTAGCTCTAGTTAGCTCTTCTAAAAAAATCTCCAAATCTTCTACAAACCAGAGTGCAGAGAAATTCCAGCTGAAATCGAAACTCTTATCTTCGAAAGGGATTTTGTTGAATTTCGGAGAAAATGTAATTTCAAGAGGGATTTTCAATTCTTCCCAGAGGTCTATGATCATAGAAATTCTTTCTTCATTGTCGTCCAGAAGGGAAACCTTGCAGCCTTTTCTGGCTAAGTGAGCGCTGTTAATTCCTGATAAACCTGTGAATCCGAAGCAGGGAGCTTCCAATATAGTTTCTACTTTAAAATGATGGCATATAGACTCCAATTTTTGATTCAGTACTATTCGCTCATAAGAAGAGCCGAGACCTTCATCTCGATTTGTAAAATAATTCTTCCAGTTTTTTAGAATCGGTATTGCCATCTGGTTTCTTATTCCTAACTCTTTGAAATATATCGCTTATACCAATCTATTACAGCTTTGAAATTCGGAATGGTTTCGGTTGGTTTCAAGGATAGATCGTCGTAAGTATTTATAGTATTATAGTACCAGCTTTTTGAAATGAGTTCAAAACGTGCAATCCAGGTTTCATTTTTAAAGAATCGAGCAATCTTCTCACCATACTGAAAATATTTTAAATCGATACTTCGCTTGTTCGAGTATGATTTTCCTTTAAGTTCGGTGTTAATAAAGTTGACCAGTTTATGCAATTCAACTGGTTCTTTATCTGCAACATTATAAGCGACGCCTTGTTTGAAGTCTGTTTCAATTAATTTTATAAAAGCTTGAGAAACTAGCTCAACACTTGCTAAATGGATTATAACATCTCTATCTGGAAGGAACATTAGTCTCTTATCAACAAGCTTTATCAAAGTGTATGGGAAGCCATAATCACCTATTCCATAAGTTATTGAGGGACGAATTATTGCAGCATTCAAACCATATAAAATATATTTTTGGATAATTAATTCAGCACGGATTTTTGTTAAATGATAATAGTTATCAGGTTGTCTTTTAGTGAAATTGTTGGCAGGTAGTTCGAGGGGGATAACACCGAATACTCCCACAGAAGAACAGAAGATAAGTTCAGAATCATTTGATTTTGCATTTATAGCAAGTTGTTCGGTGGCATTAACATTTGCATCAAAATAATCAGATTTTGAAAATTTTCTTCCTCCACGAATAGCACCTATATGTATTATAGTTTCAAAGGAATTTTTTTCCAGGTAATCTTTGAGTTTTTGTATATCAGCAAGATCAATTTCAACCAGCTCAATTTGGTTCTCGAATTCTTCGATCCTGACAGGATTTGTATTGGGACGCACTATAGCTGTGATTTCATGATTTTTCTGAATAAGCAGTCTGAGCACATTTCTTCCAATGAATCCACTGATTCCTGTTATTAATATTTTTTTACTCATCTTATTTTTTTACTTAAATATCCTACTAAAGAAATTTTTCTTCTCAATAACTTCTGAATCGAGATAGAAGAATTCTATTTTTTCATTATTCAGCATTTTGGTAGGATTGATTTCAGTTAGAAGTTCTGCAGTATATTTATCTACATTTTTTTTTATTTCTTCAACTGCTATTGGTAGTGTGTATTCATAGCTCTTGCAGTGTGTATCGGAAGCAAGGAAATGAACAAATCCTTTTTCCAGGAGAAACCAGGCAGTTTTCTGTATAGATTTCCCATATTGTCCTAAAAGACTACCAGCATTCAGTTGAAAATAAACATTTCTATGTATTATATCCTCGGATAATTCTGGGTTTCGAATAATATTTGTGTAACGCTCCGGATGAGCTAAAATGGGCTTATATCCATTTGTAACAAGTTCATATAATATTTCATACAGGTTTGTTGGAAAACCGGTTAGGTTTGTTTCGACTATTACATAATCTGTGTCGTTTATTGTGAAATTCTCAGATTTGATTATGTCTTTTGAATTCATGTCCAGGTAAACTTCTGCAGCTTTAAAGAGGGTAACAGGAATTTTTTCTTTCTTTATAGCACTTTTTAATTCCTTAAATTTCTTTTCAATACCTTCAGATGTATTATGATATGTATTTCTTATAAAATGAGGGGAAACAACGATTATTGAGACGCCAGCAGCAATCATTTTTTTTAAATGACTTAATGATGTTTCAATATCTGGTGAACCATCATCACAACCATGTAGTAGATGGGTATGAATATCTATCATTATCGTTTAACGCTGTGAACTGCGTCTGCGAATTCCTTTATTAGTTTTGGGTCTATATTATTCTCAAGGATATTACCGGTCACAATAAAATCTGCACCTGATCTGGCTTTCTGAGCAGCAACTTCAGGGGTCTTTATTCCACCTCCCAAAATAATTGGCAAATCAACGTTCTTTCTGATAGCTGATATCATTTCATCACTAACAGGATATTTTGCACCACTTCCAGCATCGAGATAAATCACTTTCATTCCCAGATATTGACCTGCGAGAGCATGTGCAATGGCAATATCGTTTTTGGAGCGAGGTAAAGGTAGACTGCCACTCATATAGTGAACTGAAGTATTATTACCTGATTCTATCAGCATATATGCAGTGCCTATTGCTTCAAGGTTATAGTGTTTTATCAGAGGAGCAGCACGAACCTGCTCTCCAATAAGCATTTGTGGATTTCGGCTTGTAATGACACTTAGAAGTAAAAGTGCATCTGCATAAGGTGATACAAAATTAAAAATTCCGGGAAAGATAAGAACAGGGATGTTTACGTTTTCTTTGATTTGTTTCAAGTTGGTTTCGAAGTTATTATTGATCATAAAACTTCCACCAACAAGAAGACCATCAACACCACTTTCTTCACAGATTTTAGCGATATTTACAGCTTGTTTTTTGTTCAAGTTGTCAGGATCTATCAAACAAAAATAACTTGCTCTTTTTTTCGCTAACTCTAAAAGCATATTATAAATTTTCATAATTATCCTACCCATAAAATTATTAGTAAAACCAACATATTAATTTTCATTAGTAATGATACTCGTGAGTATCTGTGCTTATTTAATTTCCTTAATAAATAGATTATGAATAAAATCAGAGGAATTGTAACTAATAGATTCAAAATTATGAAGGTAGTTAATGTAATTAATTCCAAGTATAATAAAAAACAATTAAAGATTAATATGCAAAGAATTGGCAAAATAGAAATTATAGTGATATTTTTCCTTCCGACTTTTATTGCCAGAGTTCTTGCTCCAAGTTTTACATCACCTTCGATATCTTCACTGTCCTTAATAAATTCTCTGATAAGCGTATAAAGGAAAGCATAAATAGCGACTATGAGTCCATTCTTAAAATTATTGTTACTTAATCCCCCATAGATAAATGTGCTGGCTGCAGTATAGGCTATTAAAATATTACCAATCAGAAAGCTCATCTTGAAAGATTTGGCGTAAAAAAATAGGATTAAGCTATTTAAGATTGCGATAAGAACGCAATAGATATTTTGTGTGAAGAAACTCAATGTAATACCAGAAATAAAAAGAAAAATTGCATATATGTATGCAGTTTTGGGATTAATTTTTCCGGAAGGTAAAACACGATGAGGTTTATTAATTATATCAATAGGGAGATCGAAAAAATCGTTAATAACATAACCAGCTCCAGCAATTAAGGTGGCAGATACCATAGCAAAGATTACAATCCAAAAATTGTTATTAATTGAATTATAATATGCTCCAAAAAGAATTGTAAGTGCAACAAACAGGCAATTAAAAGGTCTTATTATTTTTAAAAAAAGCATAAAAAATTATGGTAACCGGTCTTTTATCATGTTAACGAATTCAATTAGAACATCGTTGTTCTTCATATTTTTTATTAAATTGTATGAGTCCCTAAGAAGTTTCTCAGCCATCTTTTTGGATTTTTCAAGACCGATTAAGGATGGATAAGTTGCCTTATTATTTCTGGAATCTCCACCAGGTTCTTTTCCCAAGATATCGAAACTACCAACTTCATCAAGAATATCATCAACTATCTGGTAAGCTAATCCGAGATTAAGAGCAAAGTTTCCAAGAGTTATCGAGGTATTTTCTTCAGCTCCATAAATAATACAAGCCAGTTCCATAGCTGCTTGGAGTAAAGCACCCGTTTTTTTAAGATGGATATATCTTAGAGTATTTATATTGATTTTCTTCTTTGCAGATAATATATCAACAGCTTGCCCACCAATCATTCCACGTGTCGACATGGCTTTAGTTAATATCTGAATACAATTTAAAGAGATATTTTTATTTTTAATTTCAGTTAAAATCTCTATTGCTTTTGTTATAAGTGCATCTCCAGCAAGAATTGCTGTTGCTTCCCCGAATTTAATATGACAGCTTAGTTGTCCTCTACGTTCCCTGGAATTATCTACACTGGGTAGGTCGTCGTGGATTAGTGATGCTGTGTGAACTAATTCTAGTGCGCATGCTGTTGAAAGTAATCTCTCAAGACGGTTAATGTTTTTCCTGCCGATAAGCATTTCATAGGTGGCAAAGAATAAGATTGGTCGTAGTCTTTTTCCCTCGCTGAAAACACTGTATCTCATGGCTTCGTGTAACTGTTGTGGATATTCATCAGATGGAGCTAAGTATTTATCTAAAGCTTTTTCTAAAATTACTTTCCTGGTTTTGAAATATTCCTGTATTAACAATATGTACCTCTCTACTCATGTAGGGGAAGAGCTATTTTCTTACCTGTTCTTGCAGATTTATACATCGCTAAAACTAATTCCAATGATTTTCTACCGCTTCTTCCATCAATACTTGGTTTTGCTTTATTCTGAAGAACATCAACTACATTTCTAAAATAACCCAGATGACCAAAGCCATAAATTGATGGGGGATCACTAGTAACAGAATCGATCAGTTTATCATCATCATCATAATCTTTGAATTCCCAGTGTTCAATTTTATTCACAGCAACTCCACCAACCCTTACAGTACCGTATTCACCCAATATTGTTATAGATCCCTCGTAATTTTTAGGATAGGTGTTCATTGTAACTTCTACTACACCGATGGCACCATTTCTGAAATGAATTATTCCAGCACCTTCGTCTTCAGTTTCGATATTGTGGTTTAATGTTGTTGTGAATGCCATAACTGATTCAACTGGTCCCATTAACCACTGAATCAGATCAAAGTAGTGGGAAGCCTGATTCATAAATGCACCACCGTCAAATTCCCATGTTCCACGCCATTTTGCCATATCATAATAGCTTTGAGGACGAGTCCATCGCACTGTTGCATTTGCGCTAAAAAGTCGACCAAACCTACCTTTATCAATTGCCTTCTTTAATAATTGTACTGGTGGATTGAGACGATTTTGTTTAACTACAAAAAGCTCAACTTCATTTTCATCGCAAGCGTTTACAAGTTTATCTGCAGATTTTAAATCTATTGCCATTGGTTTTTCTGTAATTATATGGATCTTGCGAGATGCAGATTCGATACCCATATTAGGATGCATACCGCTTGGAGTACAAATTAGCATAGCATCAACGTCTTCATTATCAAGCATTTTCTTGTAATCCTTGTAATAGGATTTGATATGATATTTATCTGATGCTTCTTTCGCTCTTTTTTCGATAATGTCAGCACAGGCAATAATTTCTGCATCTTCAATTTGTTCTATAGCCTGAAAGTGTTTTGATGAAATTCTTCCGCAACCAACTAATGCAAATTTTATCTTTTTCATTTATTTTTTCCAATTCTTATTATCTTTTAAAGCTCATCCAAATAATTATTGTTATTATTACTGTCAATCAATAATTGGCTTTGTAAATGGGTATAATGAGTAAAACTGGTAAGATAGTCTTTCTAAATTAGGGTAATACTTTTCTAGTTGAAATTAATTGGTTTTTTGTATTATTCGAATGAATATGGT
>JAGLWO010000277.1 GCA_023133395.1 Candidatus Cloacimonadota bacterium
TAATCATCATAATTTGAATTGCCTGCATCAGAATAGAGTTTCCCCTGGCTGTCTCCAATATCGTACAACTTGCATATATCGGGATAATCTATTTCAATTTGCTGTAATTCATTAAGACAATCTTCATAATTCCTGTATCCGTCCAGATCTGTTCCTTTAAGATTGTTTTTCAGTTGTTCTTCTGTTTGGGTAATTTGAATCTCATAACCTTTTGACAGCAGTTCTTCATAATTGGATACAGTGAGAACCAGATCCAAATATTCACCGGGTTTGTATGATGCCACATCGTAGTCAGCGCTATTAAACTCATTCAAAATATCTTCTGAAGGATTATCGAACCTGGCAACAATCTTTTCTTCACATAATAGATTCATTGAAACAACAAACATTGCCAGAACTACAGCCACCAATCTCTTATATTTCATTATAAAACCTCCAAAATATATAAAAAGATGCAATAATTGTTCCAGATTGTTTAGTTGTTATTAATAATTATTAATAAATAAAAAATAATAAAAAAGAATTATTTGAATATAATGATATATTAAATTTACTATTTATACTCTAAGTTTATACTCTAAGATTTGTAAGTTATAGAAAATATTGGACACAAAAATAAGTAAAAATAATTTTACATTCGTGTGCGCCCGTAGCTCAATTGGATAGAGCATCTGACTTCGGATCAGAGGGTTTGGGGTTCGAGTCCTCTCGGGCGTGCCATTTTGTTTAACCACGAATTCACACTAATTTATAATAATTTGGACGAGAACCCTCTCTTCTTGCTGGAGTCCTTCCGTCTGTTGCGGTGTAGTTGAATTCTTCCTTTAGTCACGTCGTAGATAAATTCTTCTTGCTTATCTTTAGCAAAGATGGATTGCTTTTCTTTAACGAAGACGAAGGTGTGCCATTTATTTTCTTAACTATGTGATATATAAACATTTATGTCGGTATAAAAAATTTATAATTTTTAAATCGTTGCGAAATTCTTCGTGAAATATACATAAAAAAAGATAAAATCAGAATATTTTCTGTAATTGCCTTTGTATGTTTTTCAGACCTGTAATGTTTGGCAGCTGCCACGCTCTTCTTGCTTCTCTTCTTGCTTGGCTGTGGAGCTGTGTGTTAGCAGCATCTTTTCTATTTTAAAAGCAAACACTTTTTCACTGCTTCAGTTTTGCCGTTAACATTCAACTTATAATAATAAATTCCTGAACTTACAGATTTTCCTAATTCATCATCGCCATTCCATATTAACGAATGTGATCCTCCTGTAAATTCACTGTGAGATAAAGTTTTGATTCTCTGTCCTTTGATGTTATAAATAGAAAGTTCAATTTTAGAATCATTTTGGATTGAAAAATCAATTGTGGTGGTTGGATTGAAAGGATTGGGATAATTCTGATTGAGTTTTATAATCAGAGGAATTGAATTATCCTCAACCCCAACAACCACATTCTGATTCTCATATGCCCCCATATCAATCCTTCCACCAAAAACCCGGGGATTTCCTGCCGGATCAAATTCCGGTAGATTCAAACCGGTTGTATCAGGAATACCAGCATTAACACATGGTGATAGATCTTGCAGCGTGAAAGGATGTTCTCCAGTTCCGACAAATAGTGGTTCAACATCAATATTGCCTATTCCATACAACCCACCCTGAACATCGGAATAAATTACATTTGGATACCCATGAATTTGTTGCGGTGAGTTATTCCAAAGTATGCAATTTCTTAAACTTGTATTTGAATAGAGGCTGGAAATTCCACCACCGTTACTGTAATTAGTTGAATTATTACATATAGAGACATTTATCAAACTTGATGGAGATTGATACCAACAAAAAAAACCACCTCCATTATGTGTTGCAAAATTATCGGATATTACAACATTTTTAAAGTTAGAACTTGAACTGCTGCAATAAATTCCACCACCGGAATGATCAGTTGAATTATTGGATAAAATTACATTCTCCAAAATCGAATTGGAATTCAAGCAAAAAATACCACCACCAGAACCGTAAGCAGAATTATTGAATATAGTTGAATTAACCACATTTAAACTGGAGTTACTGCGACAACAAATTCCACCACCAGAACTGTAAGCAGAATTACCTGACATTGTAGCGTTTTGAAGTTGTAGAAATGAACCGTTACAATAAATTCCACCACCCTGACCATTAAAATTAGTAGAATTATTTATTATTATAATGTCTGAAAAATATAGATTGGAGGTTTTACAATAAATACCCCCACCATTACCATAATCAGTAGAATTATTTATTATTATAATGTCTGAAAAATATAGATTGGAGTCTATACAATAAATACCCCCACCAGGACCATAATTAGTAGAATTATTGTTTATTGTTACATCCAATAGTATAGGTGAAGAATCTTTAAAACAAATTCCACCCCCATTTACGTACTGCCCAAATCCATTATTCTCAGATATTTTAGCATTCATTAGATGTATTGATGAATTGTTACTAAAAATTCCTACGCCAAATCCTTGTATATTGTTATCAACTTGAATAATATTATCTGATATAATAATGTTCATCAAACTAGGACTTGAATTTTTGCAATATATACCACCACCTAAACGTACAAACCAGGGTTCTACAGTACTCCAGTCTTCTTCGGTACCATTTCCATTTATAATTTTAAATCCCTGAAGAATGGCTGTTGGATCTTCTTCATTTGAAAACGTAACAACGCTTCCATTTTGATTACCATCTATGATTGTATTAAGAATATAAGTTGAGTCTTGTGTTATTAGAAATAATGATGCAACTGTAATATTCTTACCATTGAAATTAATGTTTTCATAATACGTTCCGGGTTGAACCAAAACAGTATCTGCATCTACTGAAGCATCTATGCCAGCTTGAATGGTTGGTTGATCTGCAGGAATATTTATTATTGTTGCTGATAAGTTAACTACAAAAATCAAACTTATAAAAACCAGTAAGTTTTTCACTTTCTCCTCCTATTATAAGTTGCTGCTAATGTTTGGCGTGTGCGGTGCTCTTTCACAATTTCTTTCATTCAGAGCACTGACACGTTTGTTAGCAGCAGTTATTATTTCAATAACAAACATTTCATAACTGCTTCAGTTTTACCATTAACATTTAATTTATACAGATAAACTCCTGAACTGACTGAGTTATTATTTTCATCATCACCATTCCAAATAATTGAATGTGACCCTTTAGTAAACTCATTGTGTGCTAGAGTGTTGATTTTCTGTCCTTTGATGTTGTAAATTGTAAGGTCAACATTAGAGTCATTTTGGATTAAAAATTCGATTGTGGTTGATGGGTTAAAAGGATTGGGATAATTTGAAAGCTCCATTTTCATCGGAATTATTTCATTTTCAACCGAAGTATCATTTCCTAGCTTGGCTACAAAAATATCATACTCTCCACTACTTGTAAGAGAATAGGAACCAAAGGTTGCTGTATTTGTAAACCATCCTGTCACATAGCTGTTATCATTATCATCTTTTGCGATTGCGAAGCATCGATCTTCACTAACGCCACCAGCTTTAGTTGCCCATAACCAGTTGCCATTTGTATCCATCTTGGCTATAAATATATCACGCTGTCCACTGCTTGTAAGAGAATAGGAACCAAAAGTTGCTGTTCCGCTAAAACTTCCTGTCACATAACTGTTACCATTATCATCTATTACGAGTGCCAAACTCCCATCTTCATTACTTCCACCAGCTTTAGTTGCCCATGACCAATTGCCATTTGCATCCAGCTTTGCTGTAACAATATCATTACTCCCACTGCTTGTAAGAGAATAGGAACCAAAGGTTGCTGTATCACCAAAATAACCTGTTATGTATGTGTTCCCATTTTCATCTAATGCAATTCCATGGCACATATCAAAATTAATCCCACCAGCTTTTGTTGCCCATAACCAGTTGCCATTTGCATCCATCTTTGCGGCAAAAATATCATAACTTCCACTGCTTGTAAGAGAATAGGAACCAAAGGTTACTGTATCGTTAAAATATCCTGACACATAGCAATTACCATTATCGTCTATTGCGATTGCTCGTCCAAAATCATCAATACTTCCACCAGCTTGTGTTGCCCATTGCCACTCAGGTGTTTGAGCCATTAAAACAGTGTTAATCATCAATAATAAAGTAAATGTTAAAATTAATTCTTTTTTCATTGTTCAACTCCCTTCTATATCAAATTGCTGCTAATGTGTGTGTCCCCGTCAAAATTGTCGCGAACACTACCAATTTGGTAGTGTATACGACAAATGTCGCGGATATCTCATTTAGATCTTTTCATCTTTTTCAATTTCATATCATCTGAATAACCAATTTTCTGCCTTGTTGATTCAAAAACGAACTTGCTTTCTTGAATTATTTATGTCAAACTAAAAAGACTTTCAGTACATTTTCTTAATTAGATAGTGAATTCATATTAAGTTAAAGAGAACTTATTTGAAAGATAATTTTGTAGATATATTTTTATACTCTTCCGAAAAGATAACGCAAAATAGACATGTTTATTATCAACAGAACGGGATTTTGGAAGGAAAAAGAAAGCCAGAAGGCTTCCCTTTATTTCAACAGCAACATCTTCTTAACTTGTGGTAATCTCCTGCAGGCTCCTCAGGTTTCGAAAACCGTTTGATAGACCGACCTTATTCCGGATGATAAGCATCTTGTGAATGAGAATCCTTAGATCTGATCGTTTCTGTGCTTGCTATTACATAATAGAATTTCTTTATGTCTCCAATTGGAGCACTCCAACTTTCTCCAGCAAATGAACCGGATGTATCTTCTACAAAACCGGTATATGGATCATCTGAAGAATAAACCTTATATGAATTCGCACCCGTTACTGCATCCCAACTGAGATGAACATCAGTACCGATAATTTCGATTTGAATGTTTTGAGGAGATGGGAAAGGAGTTTCACTATAAAAATAAGCAGAACCGGATTCAGACCCATTATCATTATCACGAGAAGCACCAATCACAGTATAATCTCCATCTATGGAAACTGAAGAACCGAACAAATCATAATCAGAACCATCGGATGCGGTTATTTTAGCCTGCTGTGTCCAGATAGTTCCACTTCTAAGAAAGATATAAGCAGAACCGGATTCATCATCATAATTAGCACCAATCACAGCATAATCTCCTGAGATGGAAACTGATGAGCCGAAATAATCATAATCAGCACCATCTGATGCAGTTAACTTTGCTTGCTCAGTCCAGGTGGTTCCACTTCTATGAAATATATAAGCAGAACCAGAACCATTATCATCCCAATAAGCACCAATCACAGCATAATCTCCATCTATGGAAACTGACCAGCCGAACATATCAACAAACGCACCATCTGATGCGATTAGCTTGGCCTGTTCAGACCAGCTTGTCCCGCTTTTATGAAAGATATAAGCAGAACCGGAATTTGTGCCATTATCATCGTCCCAATAAGCGCCAATCACAGCATAATCTCCATTTATGGAAACGGAATGGCCAAAATGATCATCTTCAGCACCATCGGATGCAGTTAGTTTTTGTTCGTTATCCCAGGCTGCGGATAAAGCTGTACTAAGAAAAAAAACGGTAAGTAAAAATAATTTTTTCCCCAACAATCGGGATTTCACAAGACTCAACATAACTCCTCCTTATATTGTCTATTTACATATTAATTTCTCTTTCTCTTTATGAATTTATTCGAATCGTATCTTCTCGATTTTCTACCCGGTTGATAAGCATCTTGTGAATCAGAATCCTTAGACCTGATTGTTTCTGTGCTTGCTTTTACATAATAGAATTTCTTCATTTCCGTTATTGCAGCACTCCAACTTTCTCCAGCAAATGAACCGGATGTATCTTCTACAAATCCGGTGTATGGATCATCTGAAGAATAAACCTTATATGAATTCGCACCTGTAACTGCATCCCAACTGAGATGGACATCTGTACCGACAATTTCGATCGTTACATTTTGTGGTGGATCAGGAGTTATTGTCTGGTGGAAATAATACGCTCCCATATCTGCTATTGTGCCGTCAGGGTCTAATGGTGATGCAGGATCTCCAGTATCTATGCAAGGAGACATTGTAGAATCCGGTATTGGGAAATTAGCCCAGGTTAAATGGTAATCTCCATTACCGGGATC
>JAGLWO010000278.1 GCA_023133395.1 Candidatus Cloacimonadota bacterium
GATTTATCCAGATAATTATGTTTTTCTGCATAAGCATCACGTTTACCACCAAGTGAAACAAAAATAAAAGAATCCGTTATATTAAGTATTTCTCCGCTAACCTTATCGCCAACTTCCAGTTGCTTTATATTGATTAAAGATTCTTCCAGCATGTGTTCAAAATTATTGCCCCTTGTTTCTTCTTGAGGTTCAGATTCTACTTCTTCGACTTTTCCCTCATTCTTTTTTTCAGATGTCTCCTTGACTTCTTCAGGGTTTACTTCTTTCTTATCTATCTTTTCCATTACTTCTCCCAATGGAATTAGTATGTGTCAAAAATCTAACCTTCATAGGATTGTCCAGATTTATTTTCTTGATATTTCAATGCAGATTCTCAGATTAATTTATAAGATAACTAAGTTTTCAGCTTTTTCTTTTCCGCTGCTGGGAAAAGGATATTATTCAGAATCAAACGATAGCCTGGTGATTGTTTATGCAAGTCCAGTACAGTTTCCGGATCTCCAATAATATGCTGGTAGTCTTCAGGATCATGACCACCATAATAGGTAAAAGTTCCTTTCCCAAAATTTCCATGAAGGTATTTCACTTCATCAACCTGAGGAGATTCACCCAGAATTATCACACTTTTCTTTACAAACTCTTTATGAAAAGAAGTTGTTTGCCCCAGGAATCCGTTTATAATACTTGTATGGCATTGCGTTAGCATAGTTGGAACCGGGTCGTATTTTGCAGAGAAATCAAAAAGGTTGAAATAATCAGCTTCGGGACCACGAAGTTTAGCATAATCACTGGCATCGATACTGGAGAATTCATATACATACGGATTTGTGATCAGGGTAAAATTTTCAAATGCAAAGGTTCTGGAAAAGTCCAGTTTTGATTCGCAATCAGGTTCTATACCATCCCCGTCAAAAACAGCATCACAGATATCGACATTCCTGGCTGCAATTGCAATATCGAAAGTATCGGTAGCAGCACACATGGCAAATAAAAATCCACCGTTTTTCACATATTCCCTGATTTTTTCAGCAACTACATGCTTGAGTTTCCAGACCTTTTTGAAACCAAGTTTCGCAGTTACTTCTTCGTTAATCCTGACCTCTTCTTTATACCATGGTGCATTCCGAAAACCAGAATAAAATTTACCGTACTGCCCTGTAAAATCTTCATGATGAAGATGGAGCCAGTCGTATTCATCTAATCTGCCAGCTAGAACTTCTTCATCCCAAACTTTATCGTATTCTATCTCAGCATAAGTCAAAGCCAGAGTAACAGCATCATCCCATGGTTGTGAATTAGGTGGAGTATAAATGGCAATTTTCGGTTCTTTTTCCAGCACTACTATGTCCATGTTAGATTCATCCATTTCCGCAACTATTGCTGCAACATCTGCAACTGAGATATTTTCATAACTTACTCCACGAATATTACACAGCCCTTCGATCTCTTGTGAATCAGGAAAAAGATAAGAGCCCCCCCGGTAATTTAAAAGCCATTTTACAACAATCTGTTTCTTTAATCCTACAAAAGCAATGCCGTATGCTTTCAGATGGTTGATTTGAGTTAGATCCATAGGAATTAATATTTCAGCAAAAGCTGAAATTGTTATCAGAAATAATAAAATTATAAGAATATATTTCATTCTCGCTCCATAATATTTGCTCTGACAGGAGTGTCTAAACTACACAAACTCTGAAAATATCTCATCCGATACAAAATAAGCTTTCGGAGTTAATCTTATAAATTCTTCCTCGATTTCAATAAATTTGTTTTCCAAATATTTAGCAATGATTTTACTGTATTTTTTTAAAAAATCTGTTTGAAATTTCTTTTGAAACTCTTTGAGATTCATTCCCACTGTTTTCCTTAAGCTAAGAAAAATAAATTCTTTCTCATGATCAGATTTACTTAAACTTCGGAAGTTTCCAAAAACTTCCAAAGTTTCTATTTGTATAAAATACTCATACAAATCAGAAGGATTTGTGTATCTATTCCTTTCAATATACCCGGAAGCAGCGGGACCCAAACCCAGATAAAATTCATCATTCCAATAACATAGATTGTGTCTCGATTCAAATCCTTCCTTAGCAAAGTTGGAAATCTCGTAATGCTCGTATCCAGCTGTCATCAGCTTATCCCGGATGAAATAATAAAACTCTGAAACTTCTTCATCTGAAGGAATCTGTTTTTTCATATTATAAAGGGGAACATCTTTTTCCAAGCTCAAACAATAGGTAGAAATATGTTCAGGATCAAGGTCAACCATTCGTTCCAGAGAAAACGAAACATCTTCGATTGTTTGATTTGGAAGTCCGTAAATTAAATCAAAAGATATATTTTTGAATCCTGAATTTCGTAAATTTTCATAAGCTTTATATATCTGCTCTGCGTTATGAAGTCTGCCAAGGAGTTCTAATTCTTTATCCAGGAAGGATTGCACCCCTAGACTGATTCGGTTAATCAAAGTTTCAGCAAGTTCCTTAGCATAAATTTTATCGATATTTAATGGATTGGCTTCAAGTGTAATTTCCTTAATATCAGTTAAATTAAATTCGGAGATAATATTATTGATATCTTCTGGAGAGAGTAAAGATGGGGTTCCACCGCCGAAATAGATGGTTTCTGATTTTAAATGGAATTTATTCTTGAAAAGTTTAATTTCTTTAATCAGATAAGAAACAAATTTTTTCTTTAAATCATCCGAATATATTTCTGAGTAAAATGAACAATAATTACATTTCTTTAAACAGAATGGAACATGAATATAAATGTATTTTATTAGTTGATCAGTTTGAAAAATCTCTTCCACCTAATT
>JAGLWO010000279.1 GCA_023133395.1 Candidatus Cloacimonadota bacterium
TGAATTGCCTTTTTGTGATTTTCAAATGTGCAGTAGTTAACAAGTACAGGAGAATTAATAGAGTTAATTCCATAATCATTAATATCATCAGTATCTTCTATATAACAATAATAGAATTCACTTTGCTGGGTCTCACTCTCCAGGCGGATACCTCCCCAACTCAAATTATTGAAACCGAAAAAACGAATTGAATCTGCTTCTGCTCCAATAGCCAGAATATTTCCTTCAGCAGTTATCTGGTAATATCCTTGAACTGATACTATAACACCAGGTTGAATTTCTAATGTTTCTTCAGCAGGAATTGTTATTTCTCCAACTACATTGTAGGGATTATTATCTGGAGACCACACCCCGGATTGATTCCCGGATACATCGACACCCATGAGGGATATATTATATAAAATTAAAATAAAACTAATTAATATTTTTTCCATTTTGCCTTCTCTTTTTCACATAATTACTGACAATCATATATATCAAAGCAACCGCAGCAATTATTGCACCGAGCCATTTAAGCGAAGTCAGGAAGCTTACCACAACACCTGCGATAAGAACACCAAAGAAAATGAACAGAATGGATTTCCAAAAACTAAGACCTAAAAGATAAGCAGCCAGAGAACCTGTCCAGGCACCGGTAATTGGCAATGGAATAGCCACAAAAAACATCAAACCGATCTCTTCATATTTTTCAATAACAGAACTTTTACTGCGGGTTCTTCGAAAGATGGATTCTAATATTTTTTTCAGGGAAGGAACTTTAAAAAAAAGTTTCGTAACAAAATCAAAAAAGAGCAGGATGAAAAATATCGGCACCATATTACCAACAACTGCAATGGGAAATACTTTCCAAATAGGAAGTTCATATGCTAAAATTCCTAAAGGAATTGCTCCTCTTAATTCAAAAATCGGTATCATTGAGATTAAGAATACTTTTACTTCTGAAGATACATTTATTTTATCTACTTTACTTTTTAATCTTTCTCTAAATGTAACACTCGAAAATAGCGAAATTGAAATAATCAATATTAGAAGGATAATAACAGTTCTTTTCATTCCTGCCATCCTTCTTCACCAATAAGAGGAACAAAAGCACATCCACCATGATTTGTATGAATAATATTATCTTCTTTTTTCTCAATAACTATCAGTTCCTGGTAGAACCTGTTCCCTGCAGGAATTATCATCAAGCCATCTACTGCTAATTGATCGATCAAGCTATCAGGTATCTCTGGAGCTGCTGCTGAAACAATGATCTTTTCAAATTCTTTACATGGAGGA
>JAGLWO010000028.1 GCA_023133395.1 Candidatus Cloacimonadota bacterium
TGGGTGCTATCATCGCAAATCATATAATCAGTGCTATCAATTCAGCAAGGATAAGTTCAAAACTAAAAAGATTAAATGCTAATGTTCAATTTGATAGCAATTTAAACCCGATACTATCAATAAGATATAATTTTTAAAAAGACTCAGGAGTATAAACTATGGCAGTTATAATTACAGGTAAAAACCTAACCATCGAAGAAGTATATAACGTTGCACTCAAGAATGAGAAAGTCAAACTTCATCCAGAAGCTTTGGAACGAATAAAAAAATGCCGGACTTTCATCGAGAAAAAAATCGAAGAAAAAGAAATCATGTATGGTGTTAATACTGGCATCGGGGAATTTTCCGAAATTGTTTTAAATGATAAGCAAATCAAGCAGTTTCAGAAATACCTGATTTATAATCATGCTGCGGGTATTGGTGAACCCGCTCCAATTGAACATATAAGAGCAGCTATGCTTGCCAGGATAAATGTTCATGCAAACGGTCATTCAGCATGCCGACCGGAGATTACTCAAACACTGGTTGAAATGCTTAATAAAGGAGTTACTCCTGTTGTTTGTAATAAAGGTAGTGTTGGTGCTTGTGGAGACCTTTCCCCCATGAGCCAAATAGCATTGCTTATGATGGGAGAAGGTGAAGCATTTTATAAAGGTAAATGCTTACCAGGTAAAACTGCATTGGAAAGAGCAGGAATCAAAATACCCGGTCTTAAAGCAAGAGATGGTCTTTCTATAATTAATGGAAGCAACTTAATAACAGGAATTTCAGCTATCATAATTTATGAAACAGAAAGATTTTTTAAACAGGCAGAAATTGCCTCTGCAATGACATTGGAAGCTTTAATGGCAAATCTAAAGCCCTATGATGTGCGACTTCATAAATTACGAGGTTTTCAAGGTGCAGTCGCTTCTGCAGAGAATATTAAAAAAATGATTGAAGGCTCTGAGCTTCTTTCAGGTATGAAAGTTAAAGTTCAGGATGCTTACAGTATGCGTTCTACTCCACAGGTTCTTGGTGCTGCGCGTGACCAGTTAAGATGGACCCGAAGCCAGGTTGAAATCGAACTGAATGGTGTTGGCGACAATCCTGTATTCTTACCCGATGACGGTATAGTATTAACCGGTGCCAATTTTCAGGGTTCTCCCGTTTGTGTACCTATCGATATGCTTGGAGCTGTAATTACAATGGTGTGCGTAATTTCAGAACGCCGTCTTAACCGCCTGCTCAATCCAGCACTCAGTGTTGGACTACCCGCATTCCTGACCAAAGGTGCAGGTATGTTTTCAGGTCTTATGCTTAGCCAGTATACAGCTGATATGATGATCGTTGAACAACGAATACTATCAAATCCAGCTTCAATACAATCCATACCTGCTGCTGCAGATCAGGAAGATTTCGTGAGTATGGGTATGAACTCAGCTCTTAAGACCAGACAGATTCTGGATAATGCTTACGGAATACTTGGGATTGAGTTTATTGCTGCTGCTCAAGCTCTGGATTTCAGAGATTTCAAAGTTGGAAAAGGAACCCGTGCAGCTCATACTGCTATAAGAAAAATTGTGGAACATCTTGATGTAGACAGACCACTCTATACTGATCA
Source organism: Candidatus Cloacimonadota bacterium (assembly GCA_023133395.1). Classification (GTDB taxonomy): domain Bacteria; phylum Cloacimonadota; class Cloacimonadia; order Cloacimonadales; family TCS61; genus JACNIV01. Next base: position 1,604 of record JAGLWO010000028.1, read on the forward strand.
TAATAACATGATGGAAGCTGTGAGGGAACGAGAAATCCTGCATGCAGTAGAAGAAAAAATCGGGGAATTAAGAGCTTATTAATCAGGGGATATATTGATTAGAAAAGCTGTTGGAATTTCTCTTATAACTTTATTCATCATCTCTGGATGCGCGTATTACAATACCTTCTTCAATGCAGAAAAATATTTTGCAGAAGCTCAGGAAATTAGACTTAAAGACGATGGCAAACCAACAACAAATGCCATACAAAAATATAATAAAGCTATAAAAAAGTGTGGAATTGTTCTAACTGATTATAAAGATAGCAAATACGCAGATGATGCACTATTTATATTGGCTAAATCATTGTTTTATATCGGAAGGAACTATACTCAAGCTATCGAAAAATTCGAAGACCTGATAAAATTTTATCCAGAAAGCGAATTCATCCCCAAAGCAAAAATATTCACTGCCAGAGCAAAGTATAAATTCGGGAAAAAACTGGAAGCTTATGAATTGCTTCAAGAATTCCTACTTGTTGAGGAATATAAGGAATACCATCCAAAAGCTCTGAAACAATTGGCAAATTATCACCTTGAGGATAAGGATTATATCCAGTCTGATTTCTATCTTCAGAAATTAATTGAAAAATATCCAAAATCTGATGAATATGAAAATGCTTTTTTCCTTCAGGGAAAAACTCAGAATGAAGCAG
>JAGLWO010000280.1 GCA_023133395.1 Candidatus Cloacimonadota bacterium
GGAAGGCAAAAGTATTTATAAAACCCCTTTTTATTTCCCCTTCTAAAGGGGAATCATATGGACTTTTTAATGTTTTGATTATAAATATTTTTTGCATTTTTTTAGCAAATTAAATTGATTTTTTTGGGAAGCAAGTCAATTCTGAAGTGTTTGGGATTTTTTAATACTGGCAATTCACCATCAAAATAAACCGGAAGTTCCTGATCTGCTGTTATCTCGATAGAATCACTTCGTTCGATTTTTACTTCCGGTAGTTTAATGTGAGTTCCTTTTATTGCTTTCGGAAGAACCTGAAGGACTCTTCTGCGAGTAACTGCTTCAATTAGGCAGATATCGAATTTTCCATCATCAGCAATGGAATCTGGAGTGAGTTTAAAACCTCCTCCGCAATAGCGACCGTTTCCAATTGTGATCATTAAGAATGAAGATTCAATATTTTTGTTATCAAGTGATATTTTCATTTTGTAGGGTTTGAGTTTTACCAGAGCTTTTAAAACAGCAAAGAGATACCTTGGAAGCCCATTCAAATACTTTGCTTTGCAGGCGTACTCTGCAACTCTGGCATCGAAGCCGATTCCCAGAGAATTAATGAAATAAAAATCCTCGATTTTACAGACATCTACCTTTGTGGTGTTGCGCTTTTCCAATGTGGAAACAGCTTTACCAACGAATTGTGGGATATCAAAGTTTCTTGCAAAATCATTTCCTCCGCCTTCAGGAATGATGCCAAGCGTAACTTCGTCAGATTTTTGGGAAAGCATAATTCCGTTCACCACTTCATTCACTGTTCCATCACCTCCAACAGCAGCTATCCTGGTGTATCCGGTTTTGATAGCATCCAATGCAAGTTCTGTAGCATGCTTCGGTGCTTTTGTAATTTCTATCTCGAAATCTAACTTATGGTCGTTCAGGATAGTGATAAATCTGCTTAATAATCGTCCGGTTTTTCCTATACCGGCAATGGCATTAACTATAAAAAACCAGGTGTTTTTTTTCATTTTTCCCCTTCAAGAATACCTGCGTTTATCGGCATCTAATTTTCTAAGTATAAACACAAATTCGCCTTTAGGTAAATTTTCCGTCATAATTGAAAGCTCTTTCAAATTTCCCCAGAAGAATTTTTCCTGTGGTTGGGTGAGTTTATAAGCGATTACAGCTTGCCTTTTTTCTCCAAGTACTTTTTTCGTATCTCTAAGAAATTGTTTTAAACGATAAGGAGCTTCTAAAAAAATCAGGTCATATTTGGTTGGAAGTCTTTTCAAGGCAGATATCCGTTCATCCTTATTTGCAGGAAGAAACCCATAATACAAAAATTTATCGAGCTTCAAACCGCTTCCCATCAAAGCTGTCATAATGGAAGAAGCTCCAGGAATTGGAACCACTTGGATACCATTTTGATGACTTTGCCAGACTAGGTTATTTCCCGGATCAGCAAAAAGCGGAGTCCCCGCATCACTGATAAGAGCAGCAGATTCGTTATTCATAAGAAGTCTATCCAGAATAATTTTACTTTGCTCCTTTTCGTTGTGTTCATTCAGGAGTTCGAGAGGTTTTTTTATACTAAAGGATTTCAGGAACTTGCTTCCTGGTTTATATTCTTCGCAAATAACAAAATCAACTTCCTTTAGAACCTTTAATGCACGTAAAGTTATATCATCAGCGTTACCAATAGGTATGGCAACGATGTACAATTTACTTTTTAAGGACATAGATTATTTCGCCCCGATAGTTTTCTCGAATATAAAGAAAAAGTCCTACAATTAAAAGAACTATCGTTAAAATGATGCCAATAAGACTGAGTTTCAAACTTAGAGTATAAACTCTTGGTGCAAATTTCATTTCCAGGATGTGTTCGCCTTTTGGAATTACAACACCTCGCAGAATATAGTTCGTAGCATATATTTCGGTTTCTTTACCATCTATAAATGCTTTCCAACCGGCAGGATAATAAATTTCACTTATTGTAAGGAATGAAGTTGTATCTGTTTTTACTTCAAATTTCAGACTATGAATATCAAACTCAACGAGATTCACTGCAGTACTATCTGGTGCGTAGGTTTTTGGAATTTCCTCCTCTATAATTGCCATCTTGGCAGGGTTAAATTCCTGCTGGTTCAGCCGTTTCCAGATGTATTCTTTCTTTTCGATCAATTCAGTACTTTCAACAAACCAGGTTCTCGGAAGGTAACTCACATTTTTATAAATTGTCTGCTTCTGTTTCCTGTCATAAAAAGCATATTCCAGGTTTTCGAGAGGTAATTTTTCAGGATAGATAACATACTTTGCGTTCAACATATTTACGATATTCCAGTTTATCGGAATTCTGTTTTGAAGCTCAATATTCAGACAATTATCGAGAATTTCCTGGTATCTCTTCAGTTTTGCGCCATGGTAACCACCAATAGTCTGATTGTAAAATGCCCATCTGTTTTGACTGAACTCTCTTCCAAGCGGATAGATCCGGAACATTTCTTCATCTTTCAATAAGAAATCATCAGCAAGCGTTTTCCTGTATTGTTTCTCTATTCGTTTTTTTGGTGTTATATTCTGGAGGAAACGACTATCAATGAGAAGCAGATCAACAACTATCAAAATGGTTAATAGTAGAAGATAGGAATATTTTTTTAGTTTGTTTCTGCCTAAAAGCAAAGTCATTCCAAGAGCAAGGATAATGAAGATTCCAGTTTGAATGCCATCATTAACCAATTTCTCTGACCTTATTTCTTTAAGTTTTTTTAACTGAGAAGCATTATACCTGGCGGAGTCCCCGGCGTGAGTAAGTCCTAAATTTTCAAAAAGACTGCTTGCAATTAAGAAAAGAACAAAAAGAATTATAACACCAATTAGAACCTTCTGAACTGCATCAAAGAACTTCTTATCCTTTTCCTCAAATTTCTTGATTATGGTTTTAAGACCAAATCCTGCCAGTATAACGACAGAAAATTGTAAAAGAATCAGTATCATCGCTGGCACCCGGAATTTATTAAAGCCCGGAAGGTAATTCAACAGTAAATTGGATAAAAATGGCAGATGCTTTCCAAAAGAAATAAAAAGTGCAACTATGGAAACAGTCATTAATACTTTTACTTTGTGTGATCTATTAAAAAAGATTGCAACGAGAGCTAATAAGAAAATGATAACACCCATATACATCGATGTTTGTGTGAACGGCATCCAACCCCAGTAATAGGGAGAAACACCACCATAGAAACTGGGATTTAAAAAGGTAAGAATTTCCATCGGATGGAAAGACCAGCTTGTAGCATAACTTGTTTCTAATCCGCTTGAGCCACCCCGGATAGTGAACTCTCCATATTCATAGGTAGAAAAATAGGGTTGAGCTACTGCTATAAATGAGATTATTACAGCAACAATGAGGAACGAAGTAAAGATAATAAGTTGTTTAATTTCTTTGTCTTTTATTGCCCATACAAGCTGGAATATCCAATAAATTCCCAGCATTAGAAAAGTGTAATATGAAATCTGGGGATGGTTTTCACGCAGCTGTCCGATTAAAATTAGAGATGTTAAGCCAAGTGCCAGGATACTTCTGCGTTGTCTCAAATAATGTACAACATAGAATATCCAGGGAATATACATAATAGCTCTGAATTTGGTATTGTG